>JBGPBV010000026.1:0-59227 GCA_041481445.1 Vicinamibacteria bacterium | reverse complement strand
CGGCGTCCGCAGCGCCTCTCCGGTGCGGAGGCTGAAGCAGGCGTGGTGCCAGGGGCAGCGCACGGTGTCCCCGACGACGAGGCCTTCGTTCAGGGGCCCGCTGTAGTGGGTGCAGGCGGCGCCGATGGCGAAGATCTCCCCCGCCTGCCGGACGAGGAGGACGCTCTCGCCCTGGAAGTGCCCGAGGAGCGGCCGGGCGTCCTCGAGGTCGGCGAGGGGCACGCCCTTTGCAAGATCAGGACCCGTGGGCTCGGAAGGCTGGTCGCTCATGGCGGTCTCCTCTCGACAACGTACACCCGTTACTGAGTCGGGCGGACCGCGGGCGTGTCATGTCCTCCGCGAGGGGGGAGCGCGGCGTCAGCGCGGCCTCGACATGCGTTACAGGTGGAACGAGGTACCCGTCATGACTCGATCCTCGAATGCCGTTGGTCATCCCCCTTCCCGGTACGGCCCCATCGTCCTCGCGCTCGTCGCCTCGGCCTGCGGCGCCACCGCGCACCTGCCCGTGACCGCGGGGACTGGTCCCAAGCCCACCCTGCCCCCGCCCGACCATTCCTTCATCCCCATGATCAACGTCGTGAAGGCCCGGGGCTGGCCGGCGGGCACGACCCCGGCCGGCGCCCAGGGCACCGCGGTCAACGCACTCGCCCAGGGCCTGGAGCATCCGCGCTGGCTCTACGTCCTGCCGAGCGGGGACGTGCTGGTGGCGGAAACCAACGCCCCTCCACGGCCTCGCGACAACACCGGGCTCCGCGGATGGTTCTTCAAGCACTTCCAGAAGAAGGCGGGCGGGGCCGCGCCCAGCGCGAACCGCATCTCGCTCCTGCGCGACGCCGACGGGGACGGCGTGGCGGAGACGCGGACGGTCTTCCTCGCCGGCCTCAACGCGCCGTTCGGCATGGTGCTGGTGGGGAGCGACCTCTACGTCGCCTGTACCGACGCCGTGGTCCGCTTCCCCTACACCGCGGGCCAGACCGAGATCACGGCGCCCGGCACCAGGCTCGTGGAGCTGCCCGCCGGCGAGCGGAACCATCACTGGACCAAGAACGTCACCGCGTCCGCGGACGGCACCCGGCTCTACGTGTCCGTCGGCTCCAACAGCAACGCGGCCGAGCACGGAATGGCGGAGGAGGAGGGACGCGCGGCCCTGTGGGAGGTCGATCGGGCCACCGGCGCCCATCGCGTCTTCGCCTCCGGCCTCCGCAACCCGGTGGGCATGGCCTGGGAGCCGGAGACGGGCGCGTTGTGGGTCGCGGTGAACGAGCGCGACGAGCTCGGCGGCGACCTCGTCCCCGACTACATGACCTCCGTCCGCGAGGGCGCCTTCTACGGCTGGCCCTACACGTATTACGGCGCGAACGTGGACTGGCGGGTGAAGCCGCGAAGGCCCGACCTCGAGGCCTCGGCGATCCCGCCCGACTACGCGCTCGGGCCCCACACGGCGTCGCTCGGGCTCGCCTACGCCGGCCAGACCGCGCTGCCGGCGCCGTTCCGCGAGGGGATGTTCGTCGGCCAGCACGGCTCCTGGAACCGCAAGCCGCGCAGCGGCTACAAGGTGGTCTTCGTCCCCTTCTCGGACGGGCGCCCGGCGGGCCCGCCCATCGACGTCCTGACCGGCTTCGTCACCGAAGGCGGCGATGCGATGGGCCGGCCGGTCGGTGTCGCCATCGACAAGGGGGGCGCCCTCCTGGTCGCGGACGACGTGGGGAACACGGTCTGGCGGGTGCGGGCGCAGAGCCAGACCGCGGAAGGGCCGAAATAGCGCTCAGCGCCCGAACGACCGCCGGCTAGTTGTTGTTCCCGGCGTTGGTGCAGCCGAAGGGAAGGCCAACGTTGAACGACAGCGTGTCGCGGTACTTCCCGGTGCTCCCGGGATAGCAGACGATCCCGTCGTCGAGGTGCGAGAACGTGTTGCCGATGATGAGCACCTCGTCGACCGCGTCGCCGATCTGGAGACCCCGAGTCCGACCCGTCTCCGGCAACCCCATCCCCATCCGGTTGGAGATCCGGTTCCCCGCGATGACCAGGCCGAGGCTGAAGCGGACCGCGATCCCGATGCCGGAGCCCGTCCCCGTGCCGACCGTATCGATGATGTCGTTGCCGAGGATGCGGTTGCCCGACCCGATGACGGAGATCCCATGCGCCTCCATGTCGGGGTGGGCCGTGGAGCCGCCGGTGCTGGTCACGAAGTTGTTCCGCACGATGCTGTTCGCGCTGAAGACGGCGATACCCACCTGCGTCATCTGATCCACACGCAGGTCCTCGACGACGTGGCCGGACGAGTCGGTGTAGGGTGACTCCGCGAAGAGCAGGAGGGCGGACGCGAAGCCCCGCACGGTCCCGTTCCGGATGGTGACGTTCTTGCGCTGGATGCCCAGGATCCCGATCGCGTTCGTGCTCGGGCCGGCCGCGCCCCCCCCGAGCCGGTGCCCGTTGAGGTCGAGCACGACGTTGCTGGCCGCGATGACGATCGCGGCGCCGGTCGCCATGTTGGTGCTGAGGTCACCGGTCAGGCAGTAGATGCCCGGGCTGGTCACGACGTACGGCACCGACGTGATCGGGGTGCAGGCGGCCGTCTCCGCCTCCACGCCGGCGGCCACGGCCAGGAGCACGGACGCCAGCAGCAGGCGGGTACCAATCGTGAGCGACGCGTGTGTGCGCATGTGCCTCCTCCGTCCGCGTGACACACGCGGTCATGAACCAAGGAGGCGGAGAGGCGCCGTTTATTGCCTTCGGATCAGCGCCCGGTCACGACGAAGGTGAAATACGCATCGGCGGGGGTGAAGTTGCCATTGTTGATGAAGACGAAGAAGGTCGTGTTCGATGTGAGCTGGGTGGCGGCAATACGGAGGGTGGCCGCGGTCGAGGGCTGAACGCCCGAGAGATAGGCCACCGAGACCACCGGCACGAGGGCCGAGCCGCTGAAGGCGGTGTTGAGGACCACGGTGTAGTTGCCGGCGCTGTTGCGGGTGACGGACGCGACGTTGAAGGCGTCGCTCAGCGTCCCGTCCGCCGCCACCCGCCCCCAGGCCGCGACGATGTTGTCCCGGTAGAGCGTCCCCACGGGGACGGAGTTCGCGTTCGTGGCGTCCACGGTCAGGGTCACGCCCCCGGTGGCGCGAAGGGTCATCTGGTCGGCACGGGTGGAGGTGACGTCGGCCGCGGTCGAATCACCCCACACGAACGACCCGGCCATGGTCGCCTTGGCGCGGTTACCGGCGGCGAACGAGGTGGTGCCGGAGGCGGTGTTGTGATCCCCGCCGGCCACGAACGAGCTCTGTGCGGAGGCGATGTTCGTGTTGCCGCCGGCCACCGTCGCGTACGGAGCGGACGCCTGGTTGCCGATCCCGCCGCCCACGGTGCCGAACTGCCCCCCCGCCGTGTTCGACTGCCCCCCGCCGATGGCCACGGTGGATGCGCTCGCGGTATTGCCGACCCCGCCCGCGATCGTCGATTGGAACCCGCTCCCCGTGATGGTGTTGCTGTAGCCGCCGAGGATGCTCGAGTAGTTCGCGTTGATGGTCTGCGGGAAGCCGTTCGTGGCTCCTCCGCCCGCGATCACCACACCGGTGACCCCGTTCGCGAAGGCGTTCACGGGCGCGCCGGCGATCACGTTCGCGCTGAGGAAGCTCGGCCCGTTCATGGACGCTTCCGTTCGCAGATAGGGCAAGGCGAGCGCGTAGGGGGTCGCCGTCAGCTTCTGCCGCGGGGTCAGGACCGTGAAGCCCGGGTCCCCGGTCGCACGGACATGCACCTCGAGCCACCGATCCGGGCCGCGGAAGGCCGCGATGCCGAAGTCGAGCGGCACGGTGAACAAGCCGTTCGTCACCGTGACCGCGTTGTTCGTGACCGGCAGTCCGACCTGCGTGCCGCTGCTGGGCGCGTCGAAAAGCACGCACTCGATGTCGTAGGTGCCATTCGCGGGCACCGTGGACGATCGCAGGAAGCCCTGGTAGGTGAATTCAGTGGAGGCTCCCCAGGAGAGCCCGCTCAGGCACGAGAGGCACACCGCCATCAGAAAGAGGCGAAGGCGCAAAATGAACTCCTCGGAAGGATCGGCGGAGGACGATAGCACGCCTTGGGCGGCGACCCCGGCGACGGGGGACACGCTCGAGCCTCGAAAGTCAGGGGAAGGTTGGAGGTGGCGAGCGGATTTGAACCGCTGAGTAGAGGTTTTGCAGACCTCCGCCTTAACCACTTGGCTACGCCACCCCGGACGAGTCCGACCCAACAATATAGAGGACGCGAGGGCCGGGGACAACCCCGAAGATGGCTCCACGCTTGACCCTGGTGGAGCGGGATCGTAGAATTCTCGTTCGGCAGGGCGGGAATAGCTCAGTGGTAGAGTGCGACCTTGCCAAGGTCGAAGTCGCGGGTTCGAATCCCGTTTCCCGCTCCACGCCGCCGCAGGCAAGCCCCGAATCCCGCTACTTCGTCAAGCGCGCTACTTATCCGTCCCAGGACGGGTTGATAGCGGCGCACTCAGCTCGACTCGGTCCGGACCGAGTTGCGTCATCCGCCATCCGCGTCGAACGCCCCGCGATCGTGCCGGATGCGCGGCTGACCCTCGGTCTCGTCGATCGAGACCACGTCGAAGCGCAGCGGTGACTCCGAAAGGCCCCGGCCGGATGCGAACAGCCGCGCCGCGCGCACGATCCGGCGGCGCTTGCCGAACGTCACGCTCTCGTGCCCGGCGCCGTGGCCCGCGCCGCGGCGATGCTTGACCTCGACGAACACGGTGACCGCGCCCTCGCGCGCGATGACATCCACCTCGCCCGACCGGCAGCGGAAGTTGCGGGCCAGGATCGTGAAGCCCTGCGCCTCCAGGTGACGGCAGGCCATGTCCTCCCCTTCCGTGCCCGCTCGTGGCCCGCGGATGCGCTCGATCAGGCCGCTCCACGCGTGCGCGGCCCGGCCCGGCTTCGCGCCCGCCGGCACCTCCGAATCCGCCGCCGGCGTCGCGCCCGGCAAGACCTTCGGCCCCGCCGGCCCCTTCGCGACCATCATCGCTTTCGCCTCCATCGCGTGCCCTTCGCGGAGTCCTCGAGCACGATGCCCAGGGTCTCCAGGCGGGCCCGCACCTCGTCCGCCCGCGCGAACTCGCGCCGCCGCCGCGCGTCCTGACGCTGGTCGAAGAGGGCCTGCTCCTCTGGGCTCAGCCGGTCCTCGCCCTGCGGGAGAAGGACCCCGAGGACGGCGTCCATCTTCTCGATCGCGGCGCGCAGGCACGAGGCCCCTTCCCGGGTGACCTCGCCCGCGACCAGCAGCGCGTTGGCCTCGCCCACGAGCACGTGCACCGCGGCCAGCGCCTCCGGCGTGTTGAGGTCGTCGTCGAGGGCCTTGTCGAACGACGCGAGGGCGCGCGAGACGGCGGCCTCGACCCCCGGGGACACCGGGCCCGCGGACTCCACCTCGCCGCAGCGCTGCCGGAACGACCGCACGCGCTCGAGCGCGGTGGCGGCCTGGCCCAGACCCTCCCAGGTGAAGTTGAGCTGGCTGCGGTAGTGGGCGGCGATCAGCGCGTACCGGATCGCGTCCGGACGATGGCCCCTGGCCAGGAGGTCGGGGATCACGAAGACGTTGCCCTTGCTCTTCGACATCGTCTCGTTCTCGATGAGCAGGTGGGCGACGTGCGTCCAGTGGCGCACGAAGGGCTGGCCGGTGGCGCAGGTGCTCTGGGCGATCTCGTTGACGTGGTGCGGGAAGATGAGGTCGATCCCGCCGCCGTGAAGGTCGAAGGTCTCGCCCAGGTACTTCATGCTCATGGCCGAGCACTCGAGGTGCCAGCCGGGACGGCCGCGACCGAAGGGGGCGTCCCACTGCGCCCAGGAGGGCTCGTCGGACTTGGCCTTCCAGAGCACGAAGTCGCGCGGGTTCTCCTTGTCGTACTTGTCGGCGTCGACGCGGGCCCCGGCCTGGATGCCCTCGACGTCCAGGCGGGCCAGGCGGCCATAGGCGGGATCGGAGGCGATCCGGAAGTAGACGCTGCCGTCGACCGAGTACGTATGGCCGCGCTCGATGAGGCGCGACGTCAGCTCGATCATCTCCGGGATGTGATCGGTCGCCCGCGGCATGACCTCCGGCCTCTCCATCCCCAGGGTGGCCATGTCCTCGTCGAACTCGCGGACGTGCCCGGCCGTGAACGAGCCGAGGTCGCTCCCGGCCGCGGACGCGAGCTGGATGATGCGGTCGTCCACGTCCGTGATGTTCATGACCTCGCGCACGCGGAGTCCCTTGTACTTCAGGGTGCGGCGCAGGAGGTCCGTGGCCAGGAAGCTGCGGAAGTTGCCGATGTGGGCGCGCCCGTAGACGGTGGGGCCGCACACGTACATCCGGACCTCGGGCGGGTTCGCGGGCGCGAACGGCTCCCTCCGGCCGGTGAAGGTGTCGTGCAGGCTCAGCGCCATCGCTTCAGACCGTCCCTCTCGTCGCCCCTCGAGTCGCCTTCAGGACCATCATGGTGAGGTCGTCGGTGCAGCCGGCGGGACCGGCCCACTCGCGGATCGTCTCCGACACGCGCCGGACGAGGCCCTCCGCGCCCTCGCCCGTCTCCGCCGCCCCCGCGAGCAGGTCGTACAGGCGCTCGTCGCCGAACTCCTCGTCGTCGGGCGAGAGGGCCTCGGTGGCGCCGTCCGTGACCATCGCCACCACCTCGCCCGGCGCGAGCTCGATCTCCGCCACGTCGTAGCGCGCGTCCTCGAGGAGGCCGAGCACGGGCCCGCCCGTCCCCAGACGCTCGCCGGGGCCAGCGCCGCCCAGCCAGAAGGGCGGCACATGGCCGGCGTTGACGTAGGCCAGGCGGTGCCGCGGCGCGTCCAGCTCGCCGTAGAACAGCGTCACGTACTTGTTGGCCTGCGTGCTCTCGAACAGGAAGCGGTTGAGGCGGCACATCAGCTCGTCCGGGCTCGCGCTGCCCGCCAGCGCCCGCAGCGACGCGTGCACCGACGCCATCAAGATGCTGGCGGGCGCGCCCTTGCCGGAGACGTCGGCCACGGCCAGGGCCCAGCGGTCCCCTCCCAGCGGGATCATGTCGTAGTAGTCGCCGCCCACTTCGTAGCAGGGCAGGCTCTGGGCGGCCACCTCGAAGCCCGCGATCACGGGGCGGTCGGGCGGGAAGAGCGACCGCTGGATCTCGCGCGCGATCTGCATCTCGCGGTCGCGCCGCTGCTTCTCGAGGTCCACGCGATGCAGGCGCACCGTCTCCAGGGCCGCCCCCGCCTGCCGGGCCAGGGTCAGCGCGAAGTCGCGGTCCTCGTCGGTGAAGGCCCCGCGGCCCACCCGCTCGCCCACGGCCAGGAACCCGTCCGTGCGCGCGCCCACCGTCACCGGCACCACCAGGGCCATGCGCGCGCGCTGCAACCTGTCCCTCAGGGCGCCCGCGGGGAGCTCGCCCACCGGCCGCGGCTTGCTCAGCGCCTCGAGCACCGGCCGGGCGCCCGCTTCGGGAACGGCCGAGGCGTCGTGCTCGCCCCGCAGCCCGCGCTCGTGGGCCACGGCCAGCCCGCCCCCGGGCACGGAGAGGTACAGCGCGCAGCGCGAGACGAGGAGGTGCCCCATCAGGGTCGAGGTCACGAGGTTCTTGATCCCCTCCTCGTCGAAGCTCGAGGTCAGCTCGCGGCTGATGTCGAAGAGGGTGTGGAGCTGGTAGACCTTGACCGAGAGGCGCTGGTTGACCGACTTGAGCTCGTGGTAGATGAGGCCGTTCTCGATGGGGGTCGCCGCGCAGGCGGCCACGCTGCGCAGGAACGAGGTCTCCTCCGGCCCGTAGCCACGGCCGTCCGCGCGCGGGCCCAGGCCGATCAAGGCGAGCACCCGCGCCGCCGGTCCCCCGGAGGCCTCCGGCCCCTGGCTCTCGTGGAAGCGCACGATCGGGCAGAGGACCTCGAGGCCGAGCGACGACAGGACACCGTCCGCGCTTCCGCCGCCGCGCAGGGCCACTCCTTCCGCGGCGACCTCGACCTCCACCCGGGCGGGCGCGCCCGCGGGCAGCCCGCGCGAGGCGCGCAGGTCGTAGGCGCCGTCCGCGTCGCGCACGAGCAGGCACCCGCGTCCGGCCTGCATCTCCCCCATCACGATGAGCAGGGCGGCGTCCAGGATCTCCTCGCGGCTCATCGCCGAGTTCAGGGTCGTGGTGAGGTCGAGCAGCGAGATCAGCTCCGACATCCGCTTGAGGAGGGGGCTCGCCTCCCCCGCCCGCCGGAACTCGTCGAGCGCCCTCTGGTACTGGAAGACGACCGGGGCTTCCATCAGCCGCGCGAGGTGCCCTCGCCTTCCTTGTGCTTGACGAGGGCGCAGACGTTGCGCCGGGCGGACCGCCGGAAGGTCACCGAGTCCATGATCTTCTCCATGAGGTGCATGCCCAGCCCTCCCGTGCGCCTCTCGGTGACGAACTTGTCGATGTCCACGTGGGGCACCGCCCGCGGGTCGACCATCTGCCCGGTGTCGACCAGCTCCACGCGGAAGTCCGGCCCCCGGTCCTCGAAGCGCATGTCCACCTCGCGGTCGGCCGCCCCCTTGTAGGCGTGCTCGATGACGTTGGTGGCGGCCTCGTCCACGGCCAGGGCCAGCTTCTCGGCCACGGGCTCGCTGAAGCCGGCCAGCTCCGCCATCCGCTTCGTCATCTCGCGCACGAGGCCGAGGTAGGCCGTCTCGCTGGGGAGGGAGACGAGGAGCGTGGGCTTCGTCCGGCCGCGGGGCCGGGAAGGGGCGTTGCTCACGCGCCCGAGGCCGCCCCCGGCGCCGGGCCGAAGCTGGCGATCGCCTCCGCCTCGGACGCGTAGGTGCGGTAGAGGTGGTTGAAGCCGAGGATGTCGAAGATGTTCTGGACGGTCTCGTTCAGGCTGGCCAGCCGCAGGTCGCCGCCGTTGCTCCGGATCTCCTCGATCGCGCCCATCATGGCGCCCAGACCGGCGCTGGCGATGTACACGAGGCTCGAGCAGTTCACCACGATCTTGAAGCGCTGCAACGAGATGGCGTTCTGCAGCGCCCCCTCGAAGAGCCGCACGGTGTGGGCGTTGATGAAGCCCTTCGGATAGAGCAGGACCACCTCGCCCGCGTCACGGCTCTCCACGGTCAGCTCGCTCATCCGAAGAGCCGACTATATCGCATCCGGGATTCCGGCCAGCCGGAGCGCCTCCCGGCCCCGCTCGATGTCCCGCTGGATCTGGGCCACCAGCGCGTCCGGCCCCGGGAAGGTCTGCTCGGGACGAAGGCGGGACTGGAAGGCCAGCCGCGCCGGCTGGCCGTACATGTCCGTGTCCACGTCCAGGACGTGCGCCTCGACGGTCGTCTCCGCCCCGCCGAAGGTCGGCCGGCGCCCGACGTTGGCCACCGCGGGCCAGAGCGGCCGCTCCGGGCCGCCGACCCGGATCCAGCAGGCGTAGACGCCGTTGCCGGGCAGCGTCTCGTTGACGGGCCCGAGGTTCGCGGTCGGGATCCCCAGGGTCCGCCCCCGCGCCAGGCCGCGCACCACGGTCCCCTCGATGAAGAACGGCCGGCCGATCATCTCGGCGGCCGCCTCGACGTCGCCGCGCGCGAGCGCCTCCCGGACGCGGGTGGAGGAGATGGGCGCGCCCTGGTGGAAGACCGGACGCATGCCATGCACCCGGAACCCGAGGCTCCCCCCCAGGCGGCGCAGCAGCGTGACGTCGCCGGCGCGGCTCCGGCCGAAGCGGAAGCCCGCCCCCACCACGACCGTGGTGGCCTGGAGCGCGCGGTGGAGGACGGCCTGGGCGAACTCCGCCGCCGGCTGCGCGGCCAGCGAGGGCGTGAAGGGCAGCACGGCGACGCGGTCGACGCCGAGGGCGGCCAGCCGCTCCACCTTCTGGTCCATCGTCATCAGGGTGGCCGGGGCGCGCTCGGGGGCGAGCACCCGGGAGGGATGGGGATCGAAGGTCAGGACGACGGCGGTGCCGCGGGTGGAGCGGGCGTCCGCGACCGCCTGCGCCACCAGGGCCTGGTGGCCGCGATGGACCCCGTCGAAGTTGCCGACGGTCACGGCGGGGCGGGGCCATCCGCGCGGCTCCAACGTCTCCAGGCGGACGACTTCCAAGGGGATTACGGCTGCTTGGGAGGCAGGACCCTCTCGATCGCGGCCCCGACCCTCTTGCCCGTGTCGTCCACCGCGCTCAGCAGGTACCCGCCGCTCGTCGTGGCGTAGTGGTAGGGACGGGCCCAGGGGTCGCTCAGGTAGCGGCGGTCGACCAGGCCCTGGTTGACCAGCTCCTCCAGGGTGTGCGGCAGGGAGCCGTGGACGAGGTCGGAGGCCTGCACGGCGCGGTCGAGCCGCTCGAGACGCGTGCGGCTCACCGCCTGCAGGAGAAGGTCCTCCGTGCCCTTGAGCAGGGGCCCCTGGCCCGTCACCGCGAACGGGGTGGCCCGCTGGGTGTAGACGCCGATGAGGGCGAGGACCACCGCGGCCGCGGTGAGGAGGTAGCCGGGGGTGGCGGAGGCCACGCTCTCGTCGGAGACGGCCTCGCTCGTCTGCTTCGTGGCCCCGCGGCCGACGGTGCTGATCAGGTTCCGGTTGAGGAGGTCGTACAGGATCCGGCAGGTGTCGAACTCGCTCATCCCGACGGAGTCGATGATGCCCTGCACGGTGTGGGTGCCGTCCACCTTCCGGAAGATCCGCTCCTCCTCCGCGGTCAGGCGGATCTTGTTCGAGGAGCTGGCCGCCGAGCGCTTGGGCTCGCTGGCGCCGAGGCTGCCCAGCGACTCCTCCCCTCCCCCGCCCCCGACCTCGATCGAGTTCGGGTCCACCGCGGGCTTGAAGACGATGTCCATCGAAGGGATCTTCTTCTCGATGATCGGCCACTCGTCGACCATCCTGATCCCTTCCATCAGGATGAAGTCCGCGCTCAGGGGGTTGAAGTTCTCGCGGTCGTAGTCCACGGTCTCGCTGGGCGCGAAGTGGTACTCCCCGTCGCGCCAGCGGAAGACCTTGAACACGATCTGCGCGACCTGGACGTTGATCGCGTCCTTGAGGTCCTTCTGGGTGATGTAGCTCTGCGTGATGAGGACGTGTCCCAGGCGCTGCAGGGTCTGCTTCTGGGTGCTGAGCGCCTCCTCCAGGCCCTCCTTGCTGAGCTTTCCCTGCTTCACGAGCACGTTGCCCAGGCGGTCCTCGAGCCGCTTGGTCGCGGAGTCGGCGTTGACCACCATCCCGTTCTCGAAGAAGACGGTGACCTGGTCCTGCTCGTGCTTGAGGGTGAGGAGCCCGGTCTTCCGCTGCAGCCCGATGAGCTGGAAGATGTCGGGGAGGCCGAAGTCCTTGATCGTCCCTTCGAGTGCCATCGCGTCCCCTAGGAGGCCCGGCGGCGCGCGGGCGCGGCCACGCGGCGGATGGGCAGCTGGACCTCGTCGAACTCGAGCTTGGTGCGGTTGGCCAGGACGTAGATGACGAGCAGCACCAGCGCCGCCACTCCCAGTCCCCACGGCTTCGACAGCTCGCTGGAGGCCTCGGTGATGGGGAGCAGGCGGCCGGCCAGCAGGGCCGCGGCCAGGGTGGCCGACCAGAAGAAGACGAACACGATCCCCACCGCCGCGCGCTGGCCGTAGAGGTGGCCGGCCCCCGGCACGAGCAGCGAGAGGACCCGGAAGACGCGCTCGCGGCGCACGTCCTCCGCCTGCACCTCGAGCAGCTTGCGGTTGCGGGCGGGCCCGGACACGCCGTCGCGGACCACGAACAGGTGATGGCACTGCGTGCAGAGGCCGCCCGCCACCTGGCCGAGGTGGCAGCGCCGGCAGAACGGGGTCCCGCACTTGAGGCAGCTCATGGTGAAGGCCTTGCTGCCGCGCCACTTCCGGAGCAGCAGCACCGCCACCAGCGCCACCAGCGGGAAGACGGAGAGGCGGTTGACCAGCGCCGGCAGCAGCGACTGCGCGCTGCTGGCCGAGGCCCCCTGGCCCGCGCGGTTCTTGCTGACGATCCCCTGCGCGGCGCCTGCGTACTTGGACCACACCTCGTCCGCGGTGAGACCGAGGTCGACCACGGCGTAGTCGCCCTTGTCGTACTTCCAGAGGCCGTCGTAGGTGTGCACGAGCGAGCTGTCGAGGCGGTCGGCCTGCGAGCGGGCCTCCTGCGCCGGCTGGTACTCGAAACGCTGCAGGTGGGCCAGCGAGCGGTTGTAGTAGAACGTCGCCGCCACCGGCGCCGGCGGCCCCGACTCGACTCCCTGCTTGTAGCGCGCGATGGCGGCCGGGAACTCCCCCGCTGCGAACTCGAGGTTGGCCAGGTTGTTGAGGGCGATGGGATCGCTCGCGTTCGTGCGCAGGGCCTCCCGGTAGAGGTTGGCGGCGTCGTCGTAGCGGCCCGCCTTCTTGTATTCCGCGGCCAGCAGGTAGACGAGGTCCCGGTCGTCGGCGTTGGCGCGCTGCGCCTCCTCCAGGGCGGCGATGGAGCGGGTGTCGGCGCCGTTCTCGATCGCGCCCAGGCTGGCCCAGAAGAGGGGGTTCTGCTGGGCGAGCAGCCTTCCCTCCATCGCCTTCACCACCGGGGCCGTGCCCACGCACAAGAGCATCAGGACCAGGGAGGCGATCCGCTCCACCGTGCCCATGTAGATGAAGAGCATGGCCAGCCACCACAGGGGCAGCCAGGCCCAGCCCTGGAAGAACATGGCGGGCAGCAGGAGGATGACCGCGCACAGGCCGAGAGCGAGGGACTGGCGGCCGAGCCCGAACGACTCCTCGAAGTCGTGCTTCAGGAGCGAGGCGTAACGCATCACCATGGCCAGCCCGAACACGATCGTGGTGACGAGCAGGGCCAGGAGGACCACCGGGACGAGCAGGGTGAAGAGATAGTGGCTGCCGCGGGCGGTCTGGAAGCGCGCGCTGGTGCCGGCCAGCGTGTCCTTGACCGCGGCGATGACGCCGAGGGGTCCCTTGGTCATGTCGTGGCGGGCCAGGCCGAAATAGGCGTCGGGGAGATGGGGGTCGAGAGCGGCGGCGTCGCGGAACGCGCCCTCCGCCCGCGCGTTCTCGCCGGCGCGGAGCGCGGTGAGGCCGTCCTCCACGCGGGCCAGGGCGATCGTCTCCAGGCTGCGGATGTTGCGCTCGATGCGGAGCCGGCGGACCTCGCGCAGGGCGTTCTGCGCGGCCTCCGTGTCCCCCTTGCCGTCCGCCTTCTTGTACGCCGACCACCAGGACTCGAAGGTGGTGGGGGCGGGCGCGGCCTGCTTCGAGCGGACGTCGATGACCTTGTCGTTCTGGTTCGCGAAGAGGAGGAGGGGCAGGAGGGCAGCGGCGAGGACGGTCACGGTCCGCCCGCCTTCCTGGCCTGCACGTACGCCATGCGGAGCTCGTAGAGAAGCCCCCCGAGGAGCTGGTCCTCCTCCGGCGTGCGGTGGCCCTCGGTCTTCTCCTTCAAGACGCCGAGCAGCTCGATCAGGGTGCGGGCGGACTCGAGGTCCCGCGGCTCGCCCTCGGGCCCTCCCACGAGGAGCGTGCTCGCCTGCGCGCCCAGCGAGATGAGCAGGCCGAGGAAATCGGCGGGATAACCTCCGCGGCCGTCCTCCACGGCTCCTGCTTCACTGGGGGTGGGGGGTGCCTCACCGGCGTCCGCTTCCCGGACTTCTCCTTCCGCGGTGAAATGCCGTCGGTCGCTGACGGTGAAGGGCTTCTTCTCTTCGCTCATTCCCTGGAGAAAGGCCCGGTCGCCTCTTGTACGCTCCTCCCGGGCAGCCCTCGCATCCGCGCGAGAGAAAGGACCTGCTCCGGATCGCCAGCAAGACCGCGGATGTTACCACAGTTCAACGGATACGAGCCGCCCAACCGTCGGCGTGAGTGGCCATCCAGACCGCCTTTCCGTCCGTCGAAAGGGTCACCGCGCCGTCACGGTCGGTCCGGAACAGCGTGATGCCCGCCCGGCGGTAGCGCTCGACCACCTCCGGGTGCGGATGGCCGAAGCGGCTGTGGTCGCCCACCGACACCACCGCCACCCGGGGGACCGTGGCGGCCAGGAAGGAGGGGGTGGAGCTCGACCGGCTGCCGTGGTGGGCCACTTTCAAGGCGAACGCGCGCGGCGGAGCCATGCCGGCCTCCCCCGCCCCTTCGACGTCGCCGGTGAGGAGCAGGACGATCTCGCCGTAGCGGACGGAGAGGACGACGGAGTCGTCGTTGCGCGTGCGCCACGGCGAAAGGCCCCGCGGCCGCGGCCCGAGCACCTCGACGGCCACGCCGTCCCACTCCGCTCGGACCCCGCGCTCCACCGAGCGGCGCGCCACGTGCGCATGATCCACCGCCGCCGCCAGCGCGTCGTAGGCGGCATCGTGGCGGGGCGCGACGCCCTCCCACACCTCGCGCACGTCGAACGCGCGCAGCAGGAACGGCACGCCCCCGACGTGGTCCGGGTGGGCGTGGGTGAGCACCAGGCCGCGCACCACCGGTGCCCCCTCCCGCCACAGGTAGGGGCCGAGCACGGCCTCGCCGACGTCGAAGCGCGCGTCGAACGTGCCGCCCGTGTCCACCATCCACGTGCGGCCGGATGGAGTCTGAACGACGATGGCGTCGCCCTGTCCGACATCGAGGAACGTGACCTGGAGCCGGCCGTCCAGCGTCCGGGGTCCCCAGCCGGCGACCAGGCAGAGCGTGCCCGCGCCCCAGAGGAGGAGGGCGCCCCGCCGTCCGCGGACCAGGGCCACCAGCCCACCCAGGGCGACCACGGCGGGCAGGAGGGACGGCGTGGCCACGCGCACGTCGAGCCACGGCAACGCGCGCACGACTTCGCCGGAGAGCAGGAGACCACGCGCGAGGACCCAGGCCAGCCCGGCCGCCGCGGGCACGAGGACGGGGGCGAGGGCGGAGACGAGCAGGACCGCGAAGCCAGCGAGGAGGACGCCTCCGCTGAGCGGGACGGCCACGAGGTTGAGCAGGAGCGCGGCCGGGGCCAGCCGGTGGAAGTGGAGGGCGAGGAGCGGAGCCAGCGCGGCCTGGGCCCCGAGCGAGGCGGCCAGGGCCAGCTCCGCCCGCAAGGGCAGCCTGGGCAGCAGGCGCACGACCGGGGGCGTGAGGAGCACCAGGCCGAGAGTGGCCCCGAACGAGAGCTGGAAGCCCACGTCGCCGATCGACGAAGGGCGGTGGGCGAGCAGCAGGACGGCGGCCAGGCCGAGGAGGTTGGCGGCGTCGCCGTCCAGGTCCAGCACCCGTCCCCCCAGCACCACCATCGCCATGACGGTGGCGCGCAGCACCGGCACGTCTCCGCCCACGAACGCGCAGTAGAAGACGAGGGCGCCGGAGACGGCCAGGGCGCGCGCCATCGGCGGCGCCCCCATCCATCCGAGGACCCAGACGAGGAGCGCGGCCACCATCGCGACCTGCGCTCCGGAGAGCGCGAGCACGTGGTAGGTCCCGGCCATGCGGAAGGTGTCGGAGGTCTCCTGGTCGAGCGCGGTGCGGTCGCCGATGGTCATCGCGCGCACCAGCGCCTGCTCGGGCCCCGGCGGGAGCGCCGCCACCAGCCGCTGCCGCGACCATTCGCGGGCACGGGCGGCGGCGTCGGCCAGCAGAAGGGCGTCGCGTCCGAGGCCGGTCTCGACGAGCCTCGGGCTCTTGCACCATCCGACGGCGTGCACCCCGTCGCGGCGGGCCTGGGCGGCAGCGTCGAAGGCGCCGGGGTCGGAGAGGCCCCGTGGCGCACGCAGGTCCGCCCATACCGAAAGGCGGTCGCCTTCGATCAGGGGCGGCCGGGCCGCGGTGCCGCCGACGTCGATGCGCGCGCGTCCGGGCCTGACCCGCCCGCCGACCTCGGCCACGTCGACGACGAGGGTCCAGCGACCCTCCGCCTCGCGCGGGTCGGAGTGGGCCACGCCGCGCAGCAACACCGGCCCCGCGTCTTCGTGCGGACCCAGCCAGACACGCAGCGGCGCCGCGTCGTAGCCCCGAGCCTCGGTGGCCGCCGCCGCCGCCGCGATCGCGAGGGCGGCGAAGAGGACGCCGGCATCGCGCAGGCGCGACGCGCGGGCGGCCAGGCTCGCCCCCACCAGGACTGCGGCCAGGAGGAGGAGGACGGAGGCCGGCCTCGGGCCCAGGTTGCCGCCGACGGCGCAACCGGCCGCGAACGCGCCGGCCACGGCCAGCAAGGGACGCGGCATGGCGGTGGGAGCGGACGGGAGGACGCGGCGAGGCCGGAGGGAAGAGTACGACCGGACGGGCGCGGGACGGGGCCGGGAGTGTCACTCCGAGAAACCGTCACAAGGAACGCCGCGGAAGGCTAGAGCGCGGGGGCCAGGGCCACGACCGTCTCCAGATGGAAGGTGTCCGGAAAGAGGTCGAACCCGGCGATCGACTCCGGCGCGTAACCCTCGGCCGCGAACGTCTTCAGGTCGCGGCCGAGGGTGGGCGGGTCGCAGGACACGTACACGATCGACGACGGCCGGCGAGCGGCGAGGAGCCGCACGACCTCGGCCCCCGCGCCCGTGCGCGGGGGATCGAGGACCACGCGCTCGTCCGGCCGGGGTGGCCAGCCCGACACCTCGCGGACGTCGCCCTGATGGATGCGGACGTGGCCGAGCGAGGCCGCCTCCGCGTTGGCGCGGGCGTCCTCCACCGCCGTCGCGCTCAGCTCCAGGCCGCGCACCTCGTCCGCGCGGCGGCCCAGCGGGAGCGCGAAGAGCCCGACGCCCGCGTACAGGTCGAGGACGCTGCCGCCCGCGGGCGTGCGATCGAGGACTTCTTGCACGAGCGCGTCCACCAGGAACCGGTTGGCCTGGAAGAAGGACTGGACGTGCGCGCGCAGGCGGATCCCATGGACGGTCGCGTCCACGTGCGGGTCCCCGCGCAGGAGGAGGAACCGGCGCCGCCGGCCCTCGCCCGCCACGACGCCCAGGCCGGTGAGGGCGGGCACGGCGTCGGCCAGGGCGGACGCGCCCGCGGCCTGGCGCGGGTCCATCACCGCCTCCAGCGAGGCCACGAGCCGGCTTCCGTCGAAGGACTCCGCCAGCTCCACGTCGCGCACCGCGCGCGCGAGGGCCGGCCGCGCGGAGAGCGCGTCCCGCAGGGAGCGCGCGGCCTCCATCATGGGCGCCGAGAGCTGCAGGCAGCGCTCTATGTCCACGACCTGATGGCTGCCCTCGCGATGGAAGCCGAGCCGCAGCCCTTCGCGCGCGTGCTCGACGTGAAAGGTCGCGCGCGTCCGCCAGCCCTCGGGAGGCGAGGGCCGGACCGGGATCGGCCGGTCCCAGGCCACCCCCGCCCGGCGCAGCGCATCCACCAGCACGGCCTCCTTCAACGCGGCCTGGGCGCCAGGGTCCAGGTGCTGGTACGCGCACCCGCCGCACTCCGCGAAATGGGGGCAGCGCGCGGCCACGCGAAAGGCGGCGGGGGCGAGCACCTCTTCGATCTCGGCCTTGACGTAGCCGGACGTGACCGTGACGACGCGGACACGGAGACGGTCGCCGGGCAGGCCGCGGGGCACGAACACGACCTGGCCGTGGTGGCGGGCCAGGCCCTGCCCGCGATACACCGGGCGCTCCACCGTCACCTCGATCGGCTCGCCCACCTGGAGACGTGGTCCGGGCGGCGTCCCCGCCGGCGGCGCCGCCGCGTCTTCGCCCGGCGCGCTCACAGGTGGAACAGGCTCAAGCGCGGGATACCGTGAGCGCCGAGCAGGCGACGGGCCCGGGCCTCGTCCCGGATCTGGTCCAGGACGCGCGCGGGCATCCGGCCCCGGTACGGCGCGAGGTCGGCCTCGATCTCCGCCTCGATGACGGCCAGCGCCTTCGGATCCGCGTCCGCGCGCAACGCCGCCCGCAGTGCCTCCTCCGTCCGACCCAGACGACCGGTCAGCTCCTCCAGGCGCAAGGGGACGCCGGAGGCGGGCGCGCACCACTCGCGCAGCTCGGCCGCGGCGCGGGCCGCCGCCGCCTGGCCGCGCGGCCCGAGCGCGGTCGCCGCCTCCAGCGCGGAGGCGAACGAGACGAGCGCCTCGGACAGGCTGGTCCGGGCCTCGTCGTCGAACGAGAGCGCGCGCTGCCAGCGGTCCCGGGCCGCCTCCACTTCCGCCGTGCAATAGGCGAGGCTGCCCACCTTGCGCTTGCGGCCCCAGGAGTGCGCGTGCCCGTCGAGCGCATCCGCGATCCCGCGCATGGCCACGCGCAGGGGCAGGCCGGAGAGCCGCCACTTGCGGATGAGGAGCCAGTCCGCGTTCGACAGGATCAGGGGATCGCCCCGGCGCGAGACGAAGAACTCCTCGATCGACTGGTAGTACGCGGCCTCCTCCTGGGACGCTTCCGCCTCCGGCCGCGCCAAGGCCACCGCCGTCCCGCCCTAGCGCCCGGGCGCGCGGTTGCGCGCCCAGATGAGGCGGAGGCCGGTCAGCGTCAGCACGCCGTCCACGGCCTCGATCGAGGGGACGTCGGCGGCCAGGGTCTCGGCCAGGCCTCCGGTGGCCACCGCGCGCGCGGGCTCGCCCAGCTCGGTCCGGATGCGGGCGATGATGCCCTCGCACATCGCGGCGTACCCGAAGTAGAGGCCGGATTGGATCGACCCCACCGTGGAGCGGCCGATGATGCGGCCGGGGTTGCGGATGTCGACGCGCGGCAGCCGCGCCGCCCGCTGGAACAGCGCGTCCGCGCTGATCCCGATCCCAGGGCAGATCACGCCGCCGACGTACTCGCCCTTGCGGGTGACCACGTCGAAGGTGGTCGCGGTGCCGAAGTCCACCACGATGACGGGCCCGCCGTAGGCGGCGAAGGCGGCCACGCCGTTGACGATCCGGTCCGCCCCCACGTCGCTGGGCGGCTCGTAGAGGATCGGCATGCCGGTCTTGACCCCCGGCTCCACCACCAGCGGCTCGTGCCCCAGGTACTGCCGCGACAGCGTCGCCACCACCGAGGTCAGGGGCGGCACCACGCTGGCCAGGGCTACGCCGACGATCTGGCCGATGTCCACTCCGGAGGCCGCGAACAGGCTGCGCACGAGGATGCCGTACTCGTCCGCCGTCTGCTCGCGGCGCGTGGTCAGGCGCCAGTGGGCCTTGAGCTCCTCGCCGTCGTGGACGCCGAGGACGGTGTTCGTGTTGCCGACGTCGATGGTGAGGAGCAGGGGCATCCGTGACCCTCAGTCGCGAGCGGGCCGCACCTCGTGCACCTCGCCCGAGTGCAGCCGGGCCCGCGTGCCGTCCGCGAGCTCCAGGACGAGCGCGCCGTCCTCGTCGACGTCTCGCGCGATCCCGCGCACCCGGCGGCCGCCCGACTCCGCCTCGACCGCCCGCCCCCACCAGGGCACCGCCAGCTCGCGCCACGCGGACTGCACGGCGCGCGGACCGTCACGAGCGAGGGCATGATACCAGACGCTCAGGCGGGCCAGGACCGCGGCCGCGACCTCCAGGCGATCGACGGCGCGCGCGAGCTCCTCGGCCACGCAGGTGACGGTGGCGGCGACGTCCGCGGGCAGGTCCGTCGGACGCACGGCCAGGTTCACGCCGATGCCGACGACGATGGACTCGAGACCGTCCGCACCCGAGGTGGCCTCGGCCAGGATCCCTCCCGCCTTGCGTCCGCCGGCCAGGACGTCGTTGGGCCACTTGAGGCGCGCCTCCAGGCCCTGGGCGGCCAGCGCCTCCGCCACCGCGATCCCCGCGGCCAGGGGCAGCACGCTCCAGCGCGCGCCGGGCGGCTCCGGGCGCAGGAGAACCGAGAGGTAGAGGTTCCCCGGCGGCGACGACCAGCGGTGCCCCCGGCGGCCGCGGCCGCCCGTCTGCACGTCGGCGAGCACGACCGTCCAGGCGGCCGCCCCCGCCCGGGCCCGCTGCTTGAGGTGGTCGCTGGTGGAGGCGAGCGCGGCCACGTGCTCGATCTCCGCCGGCCACTCCACGCCCTGCTCGCGGAGGCGCTGCCGCAGCTCCGGGCCGCGGTCGCTCATTCCGAGCGCTCGAGATCCAGCGCGATGTCGACCGCGGGAGCGGAGTGGGTCAGGGCGCCGACCGCGATGTATTCCGGACCCGCCTCCGCGAACGCCCGCACGTTGTCCAGGCGGATCCCGCCCGAGACCTCGACCGGCACGCGCCCGGCGATCCGCGCCACCGCCGCGCGCACCTGGTCCGGCGTGAAGTTGTCGAGCAGGAGCATCTGCGCCCCCGCCGCCAGCGCCTCCTCGATCTGCTCCGGCCGGTCCACCTCGATCTCGACGTGCAGGCCACGGGCCGCCGCCACCGCGCGCCGCGTGGCCTCCCCCACCGAGCCGGCCATGATGACGTGGTTGTCCTTGACCAGGATCGCGTCATGGAGACCCGAGCGGTGGGGCACGCCCCCCCCGATCTGCACCGCGCGCTTCTCCAGCAGGCGCAGGAGCGGCGTCGTCTTGCGGGTGTCGCGGATCTTCGCCGCCGTTCCCGCCACCGCGTCCACGAACGCGCGCGTCAGCGTGGCCACGCCGGACATCCGCTGCAGGAAGTTCAGGGCGACGCGCTCGCCGGTGAGGATCCCGCGCGCGGGCCCGGTGACGGAGGCGATGAGATGCCCCGGCTCGAAGCGGTCTCCCTCGCGGGCCCGGCTCTCCCATTCGATGCCCTGGTCGACCGTCCGGAAGACCTCGAGGGCGACGTCCAGACCGGCGACGACCAGGGGCTGCCGGGCCACGAACACGCCGGTGGCGCGCGCCTCCGCGTCCACCGTCGCCTCGGTGGTGGCGTCGCGCTCGCCCAGGTCCTCCTCGACGGCGGCGCGGACGATGCGCCGCAGGCGCTCGGGGTCGATGTCGAGGATGGCCCAGGGAAGGACGCGGCCCTTCTCCGGCCGCTCCCGGCCGCCGGTCACGTCGCGAGCCCCTCCAGCTCGCGCAAGGTGGCCGCCACCTTGGCCCGCTTCGCCTCCAGCTCGTCCACGCGCTGGCGGGCCTGCGCCACCACCTCCGGCTTGGCCCGCTCGACGAACTGCGGGTTCTCGAGCTTGCGCCGCAGGGAGCCGAGCTCCTCGTCGATCTTCGCGAGCTCCCTGGCCAGGCGCCCCTTCTCGGCGGCGACGTCGAACAACCCCGCCATGGCGACGCGCAGCTCCACGCCGTCCACCGGCTGCCGCAGCGTGCCCGGCTGCTCCACGGCCTCCGCCATCACCTCGAACGCCCCCAGCCCGGCCAGGTGGCGCACCAGCGCGGCGTGCGCGCGGATGAAGCCAGCGTCGGCCGCCGCCGGCGCCACGACCGTCACGTCGATGCGGCGCTTGCGGTCGACCTCGTACGTCGCGCGCAGGGTGCGGATGGCCGTCACCAGCCGCATCACGCGCTCCATCGCCGCCTCGGCCTCCACGTCCGACTTGCCGGGCTCCGGGCGCGGGAACGGCGCCACCATGATGGAGGGCCCTTCGTGCGGCAGGCGCTGCCAGATCTCCTCCGTCACGTAGGGGATCACGGGATGGAGCAGGCGCAGCGTCTTCTCCAGCACCTCGAGGAGGACGGCGCGCGTGCGCGGCCCCTCCACCGGATCCGGGAAGTAGAGCTTGGCGATCTCGATGTACCAGTCGCAGAACTCGTCCCACACGAAGTGGTACAGGTCGCCCGCGGCCTGGTCGAACCGGAACTCCCGCAGGGCCTCGTCCACGCGTCGCGCCACGTCCTGCTGGCGGCTGAGGATCCAGCGGCCCGGGAGCGGGAGTGAGGAGAAGTCGTACGACGCCGCGCGGGGGCCGCCCTCGAGGTTCATGAGCAGGAAGCGCGAGGCGTTCCAGAGCTTGTTGATGAAGGCCCGGTAGCCGGCCAGCCGCGGCTCGCCCAGCGCGGGGTTGGTGCCGGGCGCGGCCAGCGCGGTCAGGGTCAGGCGCACGGCGTCCACGCCGTGGCGGGCGACCAGGTCCAGGGGGTCCACGTCGTTGCCCCGGGTCTTCGACATCTTCTTGCCGTGCTCGTCGCGCACGAGGCCGTTGAGGAACACGACCGGGAAGGGGATGTCCCCCGCGAAGCGCATCCCGAGCATGATCATGCGGGCCACCCAGAAGAACAGGATGTCGTAGCCCGTCATCATCACGTCGTTCGGGTAGTAGCGGGCGAGGTCGGTGGTCTGGTCGGGCCAGCCCAGGGTCGAGAACGGGAACAGGCCCGACGAGAACCAGGTGTCGAGCACGTCCGTCTCCTGGCGGAGGTCCGCGGGGCCCGCTCCGCACTTCGGGCACTTCGCGGGCGCCTCCCGCGCGACCGTCATCTCCTCGCACTTCGCGCAGGTCCAGGCCGGGATGCGATGGCCCCACCAGAGCTGGCGCGAGATGCACCAGTCGCGGATGTTGCGCATCCACTCGAAGTAGGTCTTCGTCCAGCTCTCCGGTACGAAGCGGATCCGTCCGTCCTCGCCGGCGGCGAGGGCGGGGGCGGCCAGGGGCGCCATCTTCACGAACCACTGTCGCGACAGGCGCGGCTCCACGATGGTGCCGCAGCGCTGACAGTGGCCGAGCGGCACCGCGTGCGGCTCCGTCTTCACGAGCAGGCCTTCCTTCTCGAGCTGGGCCACGATGCCCTTGCGCGCCTCGAAACGGTCCTGCCCCTGGTAGGGGCCCGCGTTCTCGTTGAGGACGGCGCGTTCGTCCATGATCGTGATCGACGGCAGGCCCAGGCGCTGGCCGGCCGCGAAGTCGTTCGGGTCGTGCGCGGGCGTGATCTTGACCGCGCCCGTGCCGAACTTCGGGTCCACGAACTCGTCCGCCACCACCGGGATCTCCCGGCCCAGCACGGGCAGGAGGACGGGCCGGCCGATCAGGTGCCGGTGCCGCTCGTCGTCCGGGTGCACGGCCACCGCGGTGTCGCCCAGGAGCGTCTCCGGGCGGGTGGTGGCGACCACGATCCCCGGCCCCCCCGCCTTCTCCGGATAGCGGATGTACCAGAGGCTTCCCGCTTCCGTCTCCGTCTCCACCTCGAGGTCGCTGAGCGCGGTCACGCAGCGCGGGCACCAGTTGACGATGTAGTACCCGCGGTAGATGAGGCCCTGCTCCCAGAGCCGCACGAAGACCTCGCGCACGGCCCGGCTCATCCCCGGGTCCATGGTGAACCGCTCGCGGGTCCAGTCCAGCGAGTAGCCCATGATGCGGAGCTGCTTGAGGATCTTTCCCCCGCTCTCCTCCTTCCAGCGCCACACGCGGGCCTCGAACTCCTCGCGCCCGAGGTCCTCCTTCCGCTTGCCCTCCTTGGCGAGCTGGCGCTCCACCACCATCTGGGTGGCGATCCCCGCGTGGTCGAGGCCGGGCAGCCAGAGCGTGTCGAGCCCGGACATGCGCTTCCAGCGCACGATCACGTCCTGCAGGGTGAGCGTGAACGCGTGGCCGATGTGGAGCGACCCCGTGACGTTGGGCGGCGGGATCATGATCGTGAAGCGCGGCTTGCCCGAGCCGGCGGCGGCGGTGAAGTAGCCGCTCTTCTCCCAGACGGGATACCAGCGCGACTCGACGTCCCTGGGCTCGTACGCCTTGGCGAGTTCGCTCAGGAGATCTGCTGCAGCTCCGCCTTGAGGCGGTCGATCTCCTTCTTGATCAGGGCCTCGGCGAGGTCGGGGATGACTTCCCACGCGATCTCCCGGATCACCTTCTCCGAGACCTGCGCCACCACCCGCTGGGCGATCTTCTCGACCATGTCGGCGGGGACGCCGACCTCGGCCGCCACCGACGCGACCGGCGGAGGCTCAAGGTGGGCCACCGCGGCGAACGACGCCTCCGCCGGCGGGGGCGCGACGACAGGCGGCGGAGGCTCCGGCGGCGACATCTCGAGCGGCTCCCGTACGTGCCTCTCGGGTGCTGGAGGCGGCCCATCGATCGCGCGGAACGCCTTGGTGCTCGAGGTCGGCGGCCGCGTGGCGGACATCGCCGGCGGGGCCGGCGGCTCCTCGGGCGGCGCGCCCCACCCGAATCCCTCCTGCGCCGGCGGGGGGACGGCCGCGGCGGGGAGGGACGGCTCGAAGTCTTCGTCCGCGGATGGCGGAGCGGCGCGGGCAGCGGGCGGCTCGGGCGTCTCGTCCTCGAACACCTCGTCGAACGTGGCGTCCGCGGCCGCGGATTCGACGCCCGCCTGCGCGCGCGTTTCCAGCGGCACGTGCAGCGTCTGCTGCGACCACTGAGGCCCGCCGTCGCCGGTCACGGGCTCCGGCGCCTCCTCACCCTGCAGCGTGGCCGACTCCTCGGAGCTGACGTCCATGAGCTCGTCCGGCTCGGGGAGCTCGTCGACGAGGGGCAGGTCTTCGGTCGCGGCCGGCTCGGGGGACGATGGCGCGATCGGAGGCTCGTCGTAGACCGACCGGCCCACCTCGAACCGCGAGGGCGTGATCATCGTCGGCGTCTCCTCGAGCGGCTCGTCGGGGATGAAGCTCGGCTCGTGGTAGTCGCTCGCGGACGTTGCGTCGTAGGCGGGCGGACCGCCCATCGTCTCCGTGACCGGCGAAGGCGCGGATCGAGCCGGAACCGCGGGGGCGGGCGCGGCCGCGGGTGTGGCCGCGCGCGACCCCCGGGTCGAGGCCTGGTTGAGCAGGTCCTTCACCTTGGCGATGAGGGTCTGCGGCTCGAAGGGCTTGGCCAGGAACCCGTCGCAGCCCACGCGGGTGGCCCGGTCCTGGTCGAACGGCTCGAAGGCTCCGGTCAGGAGGAGCACCGGGATGTGGGCCAGCGACGGCGTCTTCTTGACGAAATCGCAGACCTCGTAGCCGTCCTTCTCCGGCATGATGATGTCGCACAGCACCAGGTCGGGGCGCACGTCCTGGACCTTCTCGACGGCCAGCCGGCCGTTGCCCACCGTCACGACCTCGAAGTCCTCGTCCGAGAACGTCAGCTCGATCACTTTCTGGATGGTGATGCTGTCGTCCGCAAGCAGGATCTTCTTGCCCATCGCTACAAAGCCTCCAAGGGTACCAAGACGGTGCGTCTCAAGATAGACCGCTTCCCCCGACCTGTCAATCAATTATCGGGATTCAGCGGGCGGCGACGGCGCCCGACACGAGCCGCACGACGTCGGCCAGCGACGCTCCCGGCAGGAACACTTCCGCGATGCCGAGCCTCTTGAGAAGGGCGATGTCCTGGGCCGGGATGATGCCGCCCACGAACACCTGGATGCCTTCGAGCCCCTTTTCGCGAATCAGCTCGAGGACGCGCCGGCAGATCGGCAAATGGGCGCCGGAGAGGATGGAGAGGCCGATCGCGTCGACGTCCTCCTGGGCGGCGGCGGCCACGATCTGCTCGGGGCTCTGGCGAAGGCCGGTGTAGATGACCTCCATGCCCGCGTCGCGCAGCGCGCGCGCCACGACCTTCGCGCCGCGGTCGTGGCCGTCGAGGCCGGGCTTGGCGATGAGGACGCGGATCCGGGGCGGGGTGGAGCGGGAGCTCATCCGATGAGTCAGTCTATCACTGCGCCCGCTCCGGCTAGTGCGGCAGCTCCACGCCGGGCCGGCCGCGCATGAGTTGATAGTTCTGGATCGCGAACAGCCCACAGAGGAGTGCCGGACTCCGGCTCGGATGCGGATTCCAACTCGACGAGGATATCCTGCCCGGCGGCGTCTTGCGTCGTCGACCATGGCCGACGTACCCTCGACGCCCATCGTGAAGCCTCATCTCGTCGACACCGCGCTCTGGCCCGTCCGCGGGGTCGGCGGCGTGCTCGCCGCCACGCTGCCCCGGCGGCTGTGGAACGACTGGGAGGGCCGCGTGCCCGTCCGCGCGGCCGCGCTTCCGGCCGCGCTGCTCACGACCTTCCTGGCCTTCGCGATCGGCATCCCGGCCTTCCTCCACTTCGCGGCCGGCATGGGATCGACGATCGGCGACGCCGTGATCGAAGCCGGCCATCAGGCCAACGCCGGCAAGAAGCCGGAGGAGGCGGGGGCCTACACGTGGTTCGGGATGATGTTCGCCTTTCCCGCGTTCCTCTTCGCGACGCCCACGGGCTGGATGTGCCTGTACCTCGGCGGATCCGGGGTCGTGCGCCTCCTGTCGTGGGCGGCGGACGACCCGCGCGGGGATCCGCTGATCGAGGGGGCCGACACGATGGCGCGCCGGTGGCACGCGCGCCGGCTTGGGCAACGCGAGCAGGCGGCGCGGAACGCGCGCGAAGGCGACGAGGCGCCCGACCTGCTGATCCGCGGCCGCGCCCTCGGGCTCTCCGACGCCGTCTACGCCGTGGTCGCGTCGCGCCTCAAGCCCGGATGGGACCCCGGCGTGTTCCTCTTGACCCAGGAAGGCCGCCTGCGCGTCGGCGCGCGCCTCGATCGGCGGTTTCCCGAGGGCCTGCGCGCCGTCTATCCGCTCGGAGAAGTGGCCGCGGTCGAGGTCACACGCCGCGGAGTCGAGTACTCGCTGCCCGCGCTGAGCGACTACGACCCGATGACGCGGCGCATCGCGCCCCCGGTGGAGGCGCCTCCGTCCAAGTCGGAGAGCCGCGAGCCCGGCTAGCGAAGGCGGGCGCGCCGAGCGAGCTCCTGCAGGCTCTCGCGCGCGCTCTCGGGGAGCGCGAACGGCGTGCCGAAGGCGGTCCCTCGGACATTCCGGGCCTGCGCCATCCGCCGGAAGGTGGCCGGGGCCAGCGGCACCTCGACGCCGGTGAAGCCGCACCCGTCCCCGGGCCCGCAGCTCGCCGGATAGGTCACCTGGTAGGGCAAGCCGGGTGCCACGAGCGGGATCGGCTCCCCTCCGTCGACGGAGACGTCGAGCGAGGGCGTGACCACGACGGCAAACGGGGGAAGCTGGGCCCGGAAGAGGATCCACTCCGGGGGCTTGGGGTCCGTCCCGGTGTAGGTGAACGAGAACGTGAGCGCGAGCGGTGAGGGGCCCGCCGGGGTGGGCGCGGCCGGGAACGTGACGCAGACCTCGGTGTGCTTGTAGAGCTCCCAGTACAGGGAGCGCACCTCGAAGGGGGCCGCCTGCAGGACGGCGCAGCTCCCCAGGCTGAGCGGGATGGCGGGCGGGCTAGGTCCCGCCGTCTGCAGGGCGGCGGCCAGGACCGAAGCGGTGAGCATCGTGCCTCAGAAGGTCGGGGGCTCCTGGTACTCCCCCCAGACCTCGCGCAGGGCGTCGCACATCTCGCCCAGGGTGGCGTAGGCCCGCGCGCACTCGAGGATGGGATACATGAGGTTCTCGGTGCCGCGCGCGGCCTGCTTGAGGTCCTCGAGGCTCCGGAGCACGCGCGCCTGGTCCCGTGTCTGCTTGAGGCGCGCCATCGCCGCCGTCTGCGCCTCCGCCACCGACTCGTCGATGTAGAGGATGGGGAACGGGCTCTCTTCCATCACGTACTCGTTGACGCCGACGATGATCTTCTCCTTCCGATCGACCGCCTTCTGGAACTGGAAGGCCGCCTCCTGGATCTCGCGCTGGGGGAACCCGCGCTCCACCGCCGCCACCATGCCGCCCATGGCGTCGATCTTGCGGAAGTACTCGAGGGCCTCGGCCTCGATGTCGTTCGTGAGCTTCTCCACGAAGTAGGACCCGCCGAGAGGATCGGCCGTGTTCACCACTCCCGACTCGTGGGCGATGACCTGCTGCGTGCGCAGCGCGATCGTCACCGCCTCCTCCGTGGGCAGGGCCAGGGCCTCGTCGAGGGAGTTCGTGTGCAGGGACTGCGTGCCCCCCAGGACCGCGGCCAGGGCCTGGAGCGCGGTGCGCACCACGTTGTTGTAGGGCTGCTGCGCGGTCAGGCTCACCCCCGCGGTCTGGGTGTGGAAGCGGCACATCCAGGACCGCGGGTTCCTGGCCCGGAAGCGCTCCTTCATCGTGCGGGCCCAGATCCGGCGCGCGGCCCGGAACTTGGCGATCTCCTCGAAGAAGTCGCTGTGCGAGTTGAAGAAGAACGACAGCCGCGGGGCGAAGCTGTCCACCTCCATGCCCGCGTCCACGCACCACTGCACGTACTCGATCCCGTCACGCAGGGTGAAGGCCAGCTCCTGGGCGGCAGTGGAGCCCGCCTCCCGGATGTGGTACCCCGAGATCGAGATCGAGTTCCACTTCGGCATGTGGTCCGTGCAGTAGCGGATCATGTCCACGACGATCCGCATGCTCGGGCGCGGCGGGTAGATGTACTCCTTCTGGGCGATGAACTCCTTCAGGATGTCCGCCTGCACGGTGCCCGCGAGCTGCTCCTTTGGCACGCCCTGCTTCTCGCCCACGCAGACGTAGAAGGCGAGCAGCATGGCCGCGGGCGAGTTGATCGTCATCGAGGTGGAGACACGGTCGAGGGGGATCCCGGCCAGCAGGGTCTCCATGTCCGCCAGCGAGCTGATGGCGACCCCGCACTTCCCCACCTCCCCCAGCGACAGCGGATGGTCGGGATCGCGGCCCATCAGGGTGGGCAGGTCGAAGGCGATGGAGAGGCCGTGCGAGCCGTGCTCGAGCAGGTACTTGAAGCGCGCGTTGGTCTGGGCGGCGGTGCCGAAGCCGGCGAACTGCCGCATGGACCAGACCTTGCCCCGGTACATGGTCTCGTGGATGCCGCGGGTGTAGGGGAACTGGCCGGGGCGGGCGAGGTCGCGGGCGTAATCGACGCCGGCCAGGTCCGCCGGCTCGTATAGAGGCTCTATAGGACGCGCGGAGATCGTGGTGAACCTTCCCGCGGCCTCCTTGGCCGGCGTCTCCGACGCCGCCGGCTTCTCTTCCACCACCTTCTTCATTCAGGACCTCGAGCGGTCATTTCACCACGATTCGATCGGGAATTCACCACTTCAGAGAGGACGCGCCAGCACCTCGACCGCGCGCTCCCAGGTGTGGAGGGCGGCCTCGCGGCGGGCGGCCTGCCCCAGGCGCTCGGCCAGCGACCGGTCCGCGGCCAGGGCGTCGAGGTGGGCGGCCACCGCGTCCGGCGCGTCCGATCCCACGAGGCCGGTCTCGCCGTGGCGGACCATCTCCGCCGGCCCCCCGCTGTCCGCGGTCGTGATCACGGCCTTGCCCGACCGGAAGGCCTCCAGCGTCACGAACCCGTAGTCCTCGTTCCAGGGGGCGAAGTAGACGGCGCGGCAGCGCGCATAGTGCTCGACGAGCTCGGCGTCGGAGACGGCCCCGAGCATCTCGACCCGGCCCTCGAGCCCGAGGTCCTTGATCCGCTCGGCCAGCGCGCCCGCCTCTTCGCCCTCCCCCGCGATCTTCACCGAGAGCCGCCGGTCCTTCATGCGCGCCGCCGCCTCGACCAGGAGGCCCAGGCGCTTGAGGGGCGTGAGGCGCGAGACCGCGAACACGTAGTCGCCGTACTCGTCCGTGCGGTAGGGCCGCTCCGGCGGCGGCGGGTAGAGCAGCTCGCTCGGGATCCGGCCGAACCGCTGGAGCCGCGCCTGGATCGTCTTCGATTGCGCGATCAGGCGATGGACGTTGCGCGTGAGCAGCCAGCGGTCGAGGGTGTGGTACATCCGCCGCCGCACGCCCTCCTTGAAGCGGCCCCGCCGCCCCAGGCCGCGCACGAAGCGCTCCCAGAGGTCGTAGTACTCGCGCATCCGGTGGTTGAGCCAGCAGACGTGGTGCCAGTGCCGCACCGCGTACGACGGGAAGCGGAGCGAGATCACCTGGTCCACGGGCTGGCCGTCCGCGGTCTCCCCCACGTCGGTGAGCCACGTCGCCCAGTAGGCGGAGAGCTGCCGGCCGAAACGGTTCTGGGGCGTGACCATGACCTCGGAGAGATAGCCGGCCGCGCGCAACGCCGCCGACGTCGCCTCCGCGATCGTGAGGTGGCCCCCGCGGACGAAGAGCGCGCCCGAGGTGACGACCAGGATCCGCCTGGTGCGGGTCACGGAGCGGGCGCCGCCTCCCGCGTCCGCACCACGCGCGCGGGCACGCCCACCGCGACCGCTCCCGCGGGCAGGTCCTCCGTGACCACCGCCCCCGCCCCCACCACCGCGTGGTCCCCGATGCTCACCCCGTCCATCACCTTCGCCCCCGCGCCCAGCCAGACGTTCTCGCCGAGCGTGATGCCGCGCGAGCGGCGCTCCTGCTCGATGACGGGCACCCCCGCCCGCTCGAACTCGTGGCCGCCCCCGACCAGGTACGTGTAGGCGGCGAAGAGGCCGTAGCGCCCGACCGTGACCTTCGAGCCCGAGAAGATCTCGGAATGGAAGCCGATGTTGACGTGGTCGCCCAGCGTGATGTCGCCGTCCTTGCACGACAGGATCGTGCCGCGGCCGAGGAAGACGCCCTGACCCACGCGGATGCCGGAGTTGGTCTCGCCCTTGGCGTCGAGCACCACGAGGTCGTCCACCACCACGTCGTCGCCCAGGTGGAGCTTGTGCGGATGACGGAGCACCACGCCCTGTCCGAAGGTGACGTTGCGTCCGACCGAGCCGAGCAGCCAGGGATAGGCGACCTTGCGCAGGACGAGGCCGAGCGCACCGGGAACCCAGGAGGTCAGCAGGATCACGGCCTCGTACAACATCAGGCGTCCGAGGCTCCGGCTGCCGACGACGAGGTCCTGGTACTTCGAGAACGCCGACGTGCGAGGGTCCTGGAGGGCGGTCTGGATGGCGACGGGCCGCGGCTCGGGCAAGCTTGGTCCTTTCCGGCGGGCCACTGTATCATGCGCTGTTTTAGAGACATGCACGATCGCCGTCCCTCTTCCCGCGCGGCGTGCGTCCTCCTTCTCCTGATGCTCCCAGCCTGCGGATCGAACCCCGGAGTCCCCACGCCCTCGCCCAGCCCGAGCGCGAGCGCGCAGCCGGGCGGGACCGTGACCGGCGGCTACACGCTCCAGATCACGCCCTCCGCCTCCTGCGCCATGACTCGGACGCCGCAGTCCTTTCCGATGGCCGCCGCCGCCGCCGGCGCGAGCCCGCATCCGGGCGTCCAGATCCTGCTCGACCCCAACGGGTTCCGCCTGGAGATGGAGACCCTGTCGGGCGTGGTGAGCCTGCGTGGCGGCCTGGGCACGACGGAAGCGGGGGTCGTCTCCAACCAGAACATGCGGGTCTGGGTCCACGCCATGGGCAACGGGCCCGTCCAGCGCGCCGGGGACGGCCGCGGCGAGATCCTGAGCGGGCTGCTTGCCGGCTACCTCGCCCTCGCGAACCTGGACGGCGAAGAGGGGCAGCTCGGCACCTGCTCCGCCGCCGACCACGCCTTCAGCCTGCGCGCACGATGAGCCCTCGGCCCCTCGCCGCCCTCGCCCTGCTCGTCGTCATGAGGGCGGACCTCCGCCCCACGTCTGCCGCGGAACGCGAGGCCGTCCACGTCCGCGCCAGCGCCGCCTTCGCGGCCTGCCTGGCGCCCGCCCTGGACTCGTTCACGCGCGCGACCGGGACCCCGGTCGCGCTCACGATCGCGGAGCCGGATCCGGCCCAGGACGCGGACCTCGTGGTGGGCGACGACCTGGAGATGACCCGCCTCCTCGAGGGCGCCGGCGCGGAGGTCGCGACCGCGGTCGATCTCGGGCAGGTCCCCTGGGTGCTCGTGGTGCCCGAGGGCTCGCCGGCGGGGCCGGTCTCCGCGCTGGCCGCCACGGACACCGTGGCCGTCCTCGGCGGCCGGGCCGGACGCGAGGCGCGTGCGTTTCTGGGAGGGACGAGCCCCGGCCGCATCGTCCTCAGCCAGGATCGCGAGGAGCTAGGGCGCGCGCGTCAGGCGCTCGTGCCGCGGCCGCTCGCGGGCCGCGGAGAGCGCCGTCCGTCCGAGCTGCGGCCCCTGGTGGCCACCGCCGCGATCGTCGCCGGCTCGCCCCGATCCGCGGACGCCCGCCGGCTGCTCGCGTTCCTCGCCGGCCCGGACGGCCGGCGCGCCCTGGGCGCCTGCTTCGATCCAATGGCGAAGTCCTCGACGGCCGGGCGCGCCGGGTATGCCCAGGCGGTCGTGGACTGGTGGCTTCCCCAATGCACCCTCGCGCACAACGACTACAACGATCCCGAGGAGGTGCTGGGGCCGCCGGACGCGGTCAACCTCGGGGGCGGCCGCTACCAGGGATTCATGAGCCTGGGCCAGGGCGGTTACGTCACCGTCGACATGGGCGTGACCATCCGGGACGTGAGCGGACCCGACGTGCGCGTGTACCAGACGGTGTCGGGCGCGGGTGAGCCGGTGACCCTCTATGCCTCCTCCAGCCCGGACGGCCCTTTCACGCTGGTCGGCCTGCGCGTGCCCTGCGGCGAGCGCTCCCAGGGCGTCTTCTCCAACCACTGCGACTTCGACCTCGCCGCGGGCGGGGTGGCCTCCGCGCGCTACCTCAGGGTCGAGGACGGGGAGATCTACCCCTGCCTGTCCGGAGGGACGGTGAGCGAAGGGGCCGACGTCGACGCCGTCGAGATCCTGGGCCAGTGAAGCGGTCCGTCCTCCTCGTCCTGAAGGTCACGGTCAGCCTGGCCCTGCTCGGCTACCTCCTCTATACGACCGACCTCGACGCGCTCCTGAACCGGGTGCGCACCGGCGACCCCATCCTGCTCGCGCTGGCCATGGCCCTCTACGCCATGATCCTCGGGATCTCCACCTGGCGCTGGAAGGTGCTGCTCCAGGCCCAGGGGTTCACGGCACCGCTGGCCCACCTCTCCGGCTCGTACCTCGTCGCCACCTTCTTCAACAACTTCCTGCCCAGCAACATCGGGGGCGACGTGATCCGCGTGCGCGACAGCTCGCGGCTCACCGGATCGACCACGACCTCGCTGGCGGTGGTGGCCATCGACCGGATCCTCGGCCTCGGAGCCCTCTACGCCCTGGCCGTGGCCGCCTATCTCCTGGGCGGGCCGGCGGTGCGGCACCTGGCGGGGGCGCAGCCCGTGCTGGTGCTGCTGGGCCTGATCTTCGGCGCGCTGGCCTACGTCTTCTTCCGGGCCGGCATCGCCCGCCGCGTGATGGAGAAGTCGGGCCTGGCCCGGCGGCCCTGGGCGCAGAAGCGGTTCGAGACGGTGCAGTCGGCCGTTCACGGCTACCGCGCGGAGGTGGCGGCGGTCTGGATCGCCTTCCTGGGAAGCGTGGCCCTGCAGGCCCTGGTCGTCCTCTACTACTACAACGTGGCCCGCGCGCTGCGCATCCCGTTGCCGCTCTCCGCCTGCTTCCTGATGGTGCCGCTGTGCACGCTCGTGCAGACGGTGCCCGTCTCCTTCAACGGCTGGGGCATCCGCGAGAGCGTCTTCATCCTGTATTTCGGGCAGGTCGGGCTGCCCCGCGACAGCGCGCTCGCCTTCAGCCTGGTGGGCGCGGGCCTCATCGTCCTGATGTCGCTCTCCGGCGCCGTCGTGTGGACGGCGCGGGCGGAGGGACCGGCGGCCGCGCCGGAGGCATGAGCGCGACGCCCATCCCCGTCCTGCACGTCTGCGACAAGTTCGGGGTGGCGGGATCGAGCATCCACGGCGTGTCGCGCCTCTTCTCGTGGTGGTTCCCGCGCTATTCGCCACGGTTCGCGCCCTCGCTGGTCGGCCTCAAGCGCCCGGAGCCGGCCACCGAGTGGCTGGGCGAGCGAGGCATCCCCGTGCAGAGCCTCGGCCGCGGGAAGTTCGACCCCCGGCTGCTGGGCGACCTCGTGCGCGTGGGCCGCGAGCGCCGCGCGCGGATCCTCCACGTCCACGGCTACGCGGCGGCGGACTTCGGACGGCTGGCCGCGCGACGGCTGGGGGCCGCCCTCGTCCTGCACGAGCATTTCGCCGACCCGCGGATGCCGGCCTACCAGGGTCTGGCCGACCGCGCGCTCTCCTCCCTCACCGACCGCGCGATCGCGGTGAGCGCCTCCACGCGCGACTTCCTGGTCCGCCAGCGCCACGTGCCGGCGGAACGCGTGCGCCTCATCTGGAACGGCGCGCCCCTCGACGAGTTCGCTCCGGTCGCGCCCGAGATCGCGCGCGAGGCACGGCGGTCGCTCGGTGTCCCCGAGGAGGCGCGGGTCGTGGGCACGATCGGACGCTTGAACGAGCAGAAGGGGCACCGGTACCTGCTCGAGGCCGCCCCCGGCCTCCTGGCCGGCCGCCCCCGCGTCCACCTGATGCTCGTCGGCGACGGCGACCAGATGGAGCCGCTCCGGGCGCAGGCGGCCGCGCTCGGCCTCGCCTCGCGCGTCACCTTCGCCGGCCATCGCGCGGACGTGCCCGCCCTGCTCGGCGCCCTGGACGTCTTCTGCATCTCGTCCACCTACGAGGGGACGCCGCTGGCCCTGTTCGAAGCGATGGCGGCCGGCAAGGCCGTAGTGTCCACCGCGGTCGACGGGTGCCGGGAGGTGCTCGAGGACGGCCGGACCGGCCTGCTCGTGCCGCCGCGCGATCCCGCCGCGCTGGCCGCCGCCCTCGGCCGCGTCCTCGACGACGACACCCTGCGGCGGTCGCTGGGAGAGAACGCGCGCGCGGCCTCCACCCGTTACGATATCCGTGCCTGCGTGGCCGCCATGGAAGCGCTCTACGACGAGGTGCTGGCCGAGCGGGGCCGGGCATGAGCGGGTGCGCCGGGGGCCGGAGGACGCGGTGCCGCTGAGGAGGCTCGGACGCCACGCCCGCGCGGCGTGGGAGGTGCCGCGCGACCTCCTCATGGGCCGCTATCCCCCGTTCGTGACGGGGGGACCGTTGCCCCGCGGCCACGTCCCCGTGTTCGTGTTCCACAGCCTGGAGCACGAATCGTTCTCCCGCAAGCTCCAGTACCTGGCCGACAACGACTACGTGACGCTGTCCGCGGACGCGTACTTCCAGTTCCTGATGGGCACCCGGCCGGCTCCAACGGGCGCGGTCGTGCTCACCTTCGACGACGGGCGCGGCAGCCTCTGGAGCGTCGGCCAGCCCCTGCTCCGGCGCTTCGGCATGCAGGGCATCGTGTTCCTGGTGCCGGGGCGCATCCCCTCGCGGCCGGGCCCTCTCCCCCCGACCTGGGACGACGTCGAGGCGCGCCGCCAGTCCCCCGCCGCCATCGTCGATCGCGAGACGGGCTTCGGCGCGTTCCTCTCCTGGCAGGAGGTCGAGGCCCTGGCCCGCTCGGGCCTGTTCGACTTCCAGAGCCACACCCTGATGCACGCGCGCATCCACACCGCGCCGCGGGTGGCCGGCTTCCTCACCCCTGCCCTCCGCCGCGGGTACGACGCGATGGACGTGCCGCTGGTCGAGGTCGACGGCTGCGATCGGGTCGCCCCCGACCTGCCCCTGGGCACGCCGCTCCTGCGCTCGGAGCCCCGCACCTCCGAGTCCCTGCGCTTCTACGAGGACGCGGCCATCCGCCGGGCCTGCGTGGAGGCGGTGGCCGAAGAGGGCGAGGGGTTCTTCGCCCGCCGCGACTGGCAGCCGCGCCTGCGGAGGCTGGTCGAGCGGCGGCCCATCGCCGGACGATGGGAGAGCGCGGAGGACCGCGAGGCGGCCCTGCGGCGCGAGCTGGGGGAGGCGCGGCGCCTGATCGAGGAGCGCACGGGCCGGCCGGTCCTCCAGCTCTGCTATCCGTGGCACGCGGCGGGGCCGACCGCGCGCCGGCTCGCCCGGGAGACCGGCTACCGGATGGCCTTCGTGGGCAAGGTCCCGGGCACGCCGATCACGGTGCCCGGCGACGATCCGATGAACATCGCCCGCATCGGCGAGGACTACGTCGAGCTCCTGCCCGGGCGCGGGCGCGCCGACCTCGGCTCCGTGCTGCGCCGCAAGTGGCAGCGGCGGCTGCGCGGGCCGGCGTAGCGCACCCAGGCGCGTAGTAGGATGGCCGCCGTGTCTTCCGCCAACGTCCTCCTTCCCGTCATCCCCCTGCGCAACCAGTGCCTGTTCCCGGAGGCCTCGCTCGCCGTCGTGGTCACCGCCCCCGGCGCGCTGCGCACGCTCGAGATCGCGCGCCGCACCGGTGCCCGTGTCCTGGCCCTTTCCCAGCGCGAGCACGCGACCTCTCCGCACGACCTGCACGAGCTGGGGACGGTGGCGCGGATCGCGGAGGACACGCCGGTGGAGGGCGGACGGCGCGTGGAGCTGGACGGGGCCATGCGGGCGCGCGCGGTGAGCCTCGTGGGCACCGACGTGCTGGTGGCGGAGGCGACCCTCCTCGAGGAGGACGACGCCGGCCTCGACTGGGGACAGGCGGTCGAGGCCCTGGCCCGCTACCTGCACGCGCACGCCGAGCTGCGCTCGTTCCTGGACCAGCAGCGGCGCTCCCCGGAGCCGATGTCGTGGGTCAACCTGGCCTGCCAGCACCTGCCCATCACCGCCACCGCCCGCCAGAAACTGCTCGAGTCGGCCGCCCCCGAGCGCTGCCTCAAGATCGGCCGCGGCCTCGACGCCCTGCTGCGCAAGGAGCAGGCGACCTGACATCGGCGCGAGCGCTGGCTCGCAACACGGTCCTCTCCGCGGTCGGCGAGGGCTCGAACCTCCTCCTCTTCCTCCTCGGCTTCCTGGCCGCACGGTGGATGGGGCCCACCCCGTTCGGCGAATACAGCACCGCCTTCGCGTTCGTCGGCCTCTTCCGCATCCTGCCCGACTTCGGCATGTCCTACGCGTCCACCCTGGCCATCAGCCGCGACCGCTCGCTGGCCCAGCGCCTGGCCGGCGGCCTGCTCGGGTTCCAGGCCGTGCTGAGCGTCGCGACCGTCGTCCTCTGCCTCGGCCTCGGGGCCGCGCGCTACTCCGGCGTCACGTTCTTCGCCGTCCTGATCCTCACCTTCGACCTCGTCCTCAAGTCCGTGAAGTCCACCCTGCGGTGGGTGCTGAAGGGCCTGGAGCGGTTCGGCACCGAGGCCGTGTCGCTCCTGGTCGAGCGGACGCTCCTGCTCGTCCTGGGCGCGGCGGTGCTGGCCACGGGCGGGGGCGTGCGCGGCTTCGTGATCGTGTTCCTGGTCGTGCGCCTCGCCGACACGACCGCCCTCGTCGCCTACGTGCAGCGGCGCGTGCTCCGGCTCGTGCCCCACTACGACGCGCCACTGTGGGCCGACCTGTTCAAGAAGGGCCTGCCCTTCGCGTACGCGGGCGCGATGATCACGCTCGTGTTCCAGGTCGACACCGTGATCCTGGAATGGCTGCGCGGGGCCACCGAGGTCGGATGGTATCGCTCGCCGGTGCTGGTCCTGGAGGGCCTGACCCTCGTGCCGCGGATCCTCGGCTACGCGCTCATCCCGACCATGGCGGCTTGGGCGGCCACGCGGCCGGAGGGCGTGACCGAGCTGTACCGGCGGGGGTCGAAGTACCTCCTCCTGGCCGGCCTTCCCATCGGCGCCTTCGGTCTCCTCGAGTCCGATCGCTTCATCGCCCTCCTCTTCGACGAGGCCTACGCCCCCAGCGCGGCCGCCGCGCGCCTCCTGCTGCCCGCGGCCGCGTTCATGTTCCTCTCCAACTTCGGCGAGACCACGCTGGCCTGCGTGAACCGCTGGGGCACCATCGTCGTGGTGTCCACGCTGACCCTCGCCCTCAACGTGGCCCTCAACCTCGTCCTCATCCCCCGGATGGGCTTCGTGGGGGCGGCCTGGGCCACGCTGGTCACGGAGGCGGCCTACTTCGCGGCCACGGCGCTGGGGCTGCACGCCTACGGCCATCGCGCGCGCTGGGCGGCGCTCTTCGGACGGCCTTTGACCGCCACCGCGGCCTTCGCGGCCGCCCTGTGGCTGGCGCGCCCGTGGCCGCTGATGGCCGCCTCCCTCGCCGCCGGCGTGGCCTACGCCGCGGCCACGCTCCTCATCGGCGTGTGGGACGACCGCGAGCGAGCCCTGGTGGCCGATCTCCTTCACGGACGCGCGTCGGACGCGGGCCGGCTCGCGTCGTGAACGCGCCTCAGCGGCGGGGACGCCGGTCGACTTCGAGCGCGATCGACACGAAGGCGCCCCGCGGGCGGAGGTCGCCGGGCGGCGACTGACCGCGGTCCGACCGGAAGCGCAAGGTCGTGAGGAACGTGTCGTAGTACGGGAAGCCGGCTCCCGGCTCGAAGACCAGCTCGCGCGTCTGGTCCGCGGACACGTCCACCGCCTGCTCGGTCCCGCAGACGCGCACGGTCACGTGGTCGCCGATGGGGCCGCCGGTCACGCGCAGGTGGACGCGGCGCACGGGCTCCAGGGCGCGCAGCACGATCTCCGCCGGGGCCGCGCCCCGCAGCCAGAAGCCCTCGACGGCGTCGCGCGACTCCCTGCCGTAGGTGCCGTCGTCGAGGAAATAGAGGAAGTACGCCTTGGGGTCCGCCGGCCAGTGCTTGTGGGGGTCGCCCTCCGTGTCGCCGTACGGCACCTTCTTCCGCCAGGCGTCCGTGAACACCGAGAGGTCGTTCAACATCGTCAGCTCGGGCGGGAGCGGCCGGAAAGGCGCGGACATCGCGTGGTCGCCGGGACGGATCGAGTGCTGGATCGGATGGAGCCAGACCGGAGCGAGGAAGACCGCCGACAGCACCGCGGCGGCCGCGACGACCACCTCGCGGCCCGCGGGCAGCATGAGCACGAAGAGCGGCAGCAGGTTCAGGAAGTAGCGGTTCCCGACCGTCCCCCCGCCGCCGTACCAGTTGTCGGGAATGATCCGGATGTAGAAGAGCCAGGACACCACCAGCGATGCGAAGGCGAGCCAGCCCGCCGTCGTCCGTGGGCCGCGGACGAGGAATGCGGCGAGCACACCGATGGCGGGCAGGAAGTACGCGAGCGCGCCCCCGTAGCGGCCGATCCAGAAGTAGTACAGGTTGCGCAGGAACGAGACCTCGATCTCCTGCCGCGGGCGGGCGGGGCCCGTGCGCGCGGGCGCCGGAGGATCCTGGCCTTCGACCGCCGGCCCGAGCTGATCGGTGGTCATCCAGAAGCCGCTGTTGCCGAAGGTGACGCGCTGGCCGTCCGGCCCCACCTCTTCCGGGAACCGGCCGTAGAAGGTCTTGCGCTCTCCGCCCTGGTAGTTCAGCTCGCCGGTGACGGCGGCGTTGAGGCCGAAGAAGGCCGCGATCACGGCTCCCATCACGAGACCGCGACGGAGCGACTCGCGCAGGGGCGGCCACCACGCGTCCCGTCGCATCGCGAGCAGAGGCTCCACGCCGAGCGGAAGCGCCAGCCAGAGGTTGTAGGGCTTGGTGTAGATCGCGATCCCGAGGAGGACCGCGGCCAGGATCGGCCGCTGGCGCCTCCAGGCAAAGAGGCCACCGGCCACGAGGCCGAGCGTGAACAGCTCCGGCGTGGGCCAGACGAGGTAGACGGGCGCCACCGTCCCCAGCACGAGCGCGACCGACGCCAGGAGCGCGCGACCGGGCGTCGTATGCGTCTTCAGGTCGAAGTACGCAAGCACCAGCGCGAGGCCCAGCGCGAGGGCGTTGGTCACGAGCAGCCCGCGCGTCCCCATCAAGGCGACCAACGGCGCCGCCGCCAGCGGATACGACAGGGCCTTGGCGAAGTAGATGCGCGGCTGGCGCGCGGGGACGCGGCGGACCCGGGGGACTCCGCCGGCTCCGTCCCAATGCAGCCCTCCGCTCGCCCGCTTGAGGAAGAGGCCCTGCGGTCCCGACGGGAACTCACGCCGGACGCGCAACATGTCGCGCGCTTCGTAGCGCAGGTCGCCGTCCTCGGCCAGGCTCCAGGCCATCGTGTAGTACGTCGCGCCGTCGCCCCAGAAGCCGGGCAGGCGGACGAGGCAGACCGCGGCCACCATCGCGGCCACGAAGGCGCCCAGGACGAGGCGGGCCGCGCGATCGCTCACAGCCATCCTGCCTGGCGGTACCAGGCCGCCGTGCGCGCGACGCCCTCCTCGACGTCCACCTTCGGCGCATAGCCGAGGACCCGCCGCGCCTTGTCGATCGAGAACGAGCGGTTCTTCGTCCAGAAGTCCACGCGCCGGCGATGCAGCGGCGGGTCGATCTCCAGGGGCACGCACACCGCCTCCACGAGGTCGCCCACGAACTGGATGGGGGCGGCGGGGATCCGCAGGGGCAGCACCCGGCCGCCGGTGTGGCGCGCGACGGCCGCGGCCAGATCGGCCTGCGAGACCGAGCGCGGCCCGGCCACGATGAAGGCCTCGCCCGGCGCCGCCGGGTGCGCGAGGGCGAGCTCGTAGCCGTCGAGCAGGTCGTCGATGTAGACGGGATGGTAGTGGGGACGGCCGGAGCCGACGATCGCGTAGCGGCCGCGCGCGATGGCGCGGAAGAGCTTGAGGAGGCGCGTCTCGCCCGGGCCGTAGATCGCGCCCGGGCGCACGACCACGACGTCCAGACGCCGCTCACGGCCCCGGCGCAGCGCGAGCACTTCCGCCTCCGCCTTGGTCTCCTGGTAGACGTCTCCTGGCTCGAAGGGCGCGCTCTCGTCGGCGGGGGGGTGTCGCACGTCGCCGTGGACGCCGACGGTGGAGGTGTGGACGAACCGGCGCACGCCCGCCCGCGCCGACGCCTCCAGCAGGCGCTCCGTACCGCCCACGTTGACGTCACGGTAGTACGCGTCGGGATGGCCCGCGGTCCGGTAGACCGCGGCCACGTGCACGACGGCGTCCGCTCCCTCGACCAGCCGGGCCAAGGCGTCGGGCGACGACAGGTCTCCTTCCACCCAGGCCACGCCGGCCGTGTCCGGCCGGCGCGCCGATGCACGGGCCAGCGCCGTCACCTCGTGGCCGTGGGTGCGCAGGCGCTCGAGGAGCCGGCCGCCGGTGTATCCCGTGCCTCCCGTGACCGCGACGCGCAAGCGGGCAGTCTAACGCGCAGGCCCGAATGGCCGTGAGACACGCGGCTCTTGACGTGGGCGCTCGGCGGGCGTACGGTGCTGGCAACTCGGATGCAGGGCCGTCCCTCGCGGTTCTGCCGTTGACGCTCTCCTCGACCGCCCCGCCCTCGGATGCGCCCCGCTCGTCCGGTGGAGGCTGTCATGCCGAAGCGGCGCTACGAGGTCGATCCCCGCATCCTGACCGTCTTCTTCCTGGTGGCCGTTCCGTTCCTGGCCTTCGGGGCGCTGGTGGTCATGAACCTGGCCCGCGGCCACCTCCAGAACGTGACCGGCCAGTACCTCGAGCAGCGCGCGGAAGAGGCCAAGCAGCTCGTCGAGCGGTACGTGCTGGCGAGGTTCAGCTCCCTCCACCTGACCTCGCTCGATCCGCAGGTCAGGCAGGCGGTGAGCGCGCCCTTGCGCGACGCCGCCCCCGACGAGCTGCGCCGCCTGGACCAGGCCTGGGCGACCGGCGACGCCGCCCTCGTGGCCTCCGTGACCGGCTCGCCCCTGGCCACGCGCCTGCGCGAGCTGGGCCAGGCCCAGCCTGCCCTCAAGCTGCTGCAGCTGGTGGACGCGCGCGGCCGGCTCCTGGCCACCACCACCCGCAGCGGGCGGCTGTGGAACGGTGACACCCCGTGGTTCCGCGCCCTCGGCGAGACGGAGGTCGGTGGGCGGGCCTACGTCGCCGACATCGTGGCGCCTCCGGGGGGCGGCGTCATGTTCGAGCTCGACTTCCCCATCCGCGACGCGACGGACGGCCACCTCCTGGGGGCCCTGCGCGCCCTCTACGACGCGGCCGACCTCTACAGCGTGCTCGCCGCCGTGCGCGTGGGACGCACCGGCCACGCCGTCCTCATGCGCTCCACCGACGGCCTGGTGCTGGCGGCGGACGAGAGCCCGCGCGTCCTGAAGGACCGCTTTCCGGGGTTCGAGTTCATCACCGCGGCCCGGCGCGAGCACCGCGGCTTCTGGGCCATGCCCCGGGTGAAGACGGCGGAGGCGGAGGAGCCCCCGCGCATCGTGGGCTTCGCGTCCATCGAGCAGGTGCCGAGCGTGGAATGGACGGTCGGGGTCGAGCAGGACCTCGACGAGGCGGTGGCGCCGATCAAGAGCATCGGCTGGTACCTTTTCATCCACGTCGTGGGGGTCATCGCCACCACCCTGCTGCTGGCTCTCTACTTCACGAGGCAGCTGGAGGCGCCCGTGATCGAGGAGGCGCTCCACCTCCACGAAGAGCACGTCCCCTCGGACTACCGCGAGGCGAGCTGAGGGGCGGCCCCGCGACGGCAGGCCTCGCCGAGCAGCGCTCGATAGCGGACGAGGGCGTGGCGCTCGTCGAAGCGGGCCCGCGCGATCTGGCGGGCCCGCCGGCCCATGCGCGCACGCTCGGCCGCGTCCCGGAAGAGACCCCGTAGGCGCGCGGCCAGCGCGAGGGCATCCCCCGGCGGGACCAGCCAGCCCGACTCTCCGTCCTCGATGACGTCGACGATCCCGCCCGCGCGCGCCCCGACCGCGGGCAGGCCGGTCGCGGCCGCCTCCACGAGGGAGATGCCGAGCCCCTCGTACACGGACGGGAAGGCGAAGACGTCCGCCGCCCGCAGCGGCTCCGCCACGTCCTCCAGACGGCCGGTGAAGGTCACGCGCGCGTCCAGCCCTTCGCGCGCGACCGTCTCCCGCAGGCTCTCCTCGACCGAGAGGGCCTGGCCCGTGCCCGATCCCACGATCACGAGGTGCGCCGCCGGGAGCTCGGGAGCGAGACGCGCGAAAGCGGCCAGGAGGTCCTCCAGGCCCTTGCCGCGCAGCAGGCGGCCGGTGAAGGCGATGACGAAGGCGTCGTGGGCCAGCCCCAGTCGGACGCGCGCGGCCGCGCGCTCTTCTTCCGTCGGCGGATGGAAGCGGGCGGTGTCGACCCCGTGCGGGATGAGCTCGACCTTCTCCTCCGGCACCCCCGCGGCGAGGAGCTCGGCGCGGATGCGCCGCGACATCGCCACGAAGCCGTCGGCGTCGCGGAGGAGGAGGTTGCGGACGCGAGCGAGGGCCCGGATCGCGCGATCGAGCATCCCGCCCTCGAAGGGCTGGCCCCAGGTGTAGACCTCGCCCGACATCTCGCCGTTGACCTCCGGCTGGAGGATCACGCGCTTGCCCGCCGCGCGCGCGGCCAGCACCCCCGGCAGGCCCAGCACGCGCGTGCCGCGCACGACGAGGACGTCGTAGCTCCCGCGCCGTCGATGCAGCGCGGCCAGCGCGTGGGGGACCATCCGGTACTTCCCGGAGCGCCCGGGGCCCGGCGGGCCGACGCGCACCACGCGCATCCCGTCGAGCGTCTCTTCCGCCGGCCAGGCGCTCTCGCCGCGACGCGTGAGGACCGTCGCCGGCATTCCCGTCCGCACGAGCTCGCGTCCGAGCGCGCGGACGTGGCCTTCGCCGCCGCCGAGGACCGGATGGAACGACTCGCAGAGGAAGAGGACGCGGATCAACGGCCGGGGGCGACCGGCTCGAGGTCGGGCTCGGTGGCCGGCTCGACGGGCATCTCCTTCACGACGTAGGTCGGCTTGCCCTGGCTCTCGTGATAGATGCGCACGAGCATCTCCGCCAGCAGCCCGCCCATGATGAGCACGAGGCCGGTCACGAAGGCCAGGGCGCCCAGGATCAGCAGCGGCCGGCCGCCGATCGCCTCGTCCTCGAACACCTTGAGCCAGGTCAGGTAGCCGAGCACGCCCAGGCCGCCCGCCCCGAACAGGAGGCCCCAGCCGCCGAACAGGTGCGAGGGCCGGGTCCCGTAGGCGCCGAGGAACTTCACCGTGAAGAGGTCGAGCAGCACGCGGACGGTCCGGCCCAGGCCGTACTTGCTGCGGCCGTGGCGGCGCGGGCGATGGTGGACCGGCATCTCCGCGACGCTGACGCCCATCCAGGAGGCCACCGCGGGGATGAAGCGGTGCATCTCGCCGTACAGGCGCAGGTTCCGCACGACCTCGGCGCGGATGGCCTTGAGCGAGCAGCCGTAGTCGCTCAGGTGCACGCCGGTGGCCCAGGAGATGAGGCGGTTCGCGAACCACGAGGGGATCTTCTTGGACAGCGGGTCCTGGCGGTCCTTCCGCCACCCGCACACGAGGTCGAACCCGCCCTCCTCCAGCCGCGCGAGCAGGCGCGGGATGTCCGCGGGGTCGTTCTGCAGGTCGCCGTCGCTCGTGACCACCACGTCGCCGCGGGCGTGGTCGAACCCGGCGGAGAAGGCCGCCGTCTGGCCGAAGTTGCGCCGCAGCCGCAGGACGCGGACACGTCGGTCGCGTCTCTCGATCTCGAGCAGCCGCTCGAGGGTCCCGTCCCGCGAGCCGTCGTCGACGAGGAGGACCTCGTAGGGGCGCCCCATCGGCTCCAGGCTCGCCGTCAACTCCTTGTGGAGCTCGCCGACGTTGTCCGCCTCGTTGAAGACGGGGATCACGATCGAGAGGTACGGACGGGACGCCATCCGCCCGAGTATACGCGCGGCCTTTCGCGCGCGGGTAGCGTCGGCCGGCCGCTCCTCCGGCCCAACTCAGCGAAATCTCATTCGCCCCCTCCAAGCCGTTCGTGGTCCAATCGCCGCCGGAGGCGGAGAAGATGACCACAGTGGCGGATGGGTCGTACCGCGCGCGGCTTCTCGGGCTGCTCGCCGAGCGGAACCCGATCGAGAGCCTCGAGTCCTCGGCGGCGCGGGTGGAGGCGGTCGTGCGGCGGCTCGGCGACGTCGGCCTGTCGCGGAGCTACGGCCCCGGGAAGTGGACGGGCCGGCAGATCGTCGCCCACCTGGCCGACGCCGAGGTCGGAGTCGGCTTCCGCGCCCGGCAGGTCCTGGCCGAGGACGGCCACACGATCCAGCCCTTCGACGAGGGGGCCTGGGCGCGCCGGTACGTCGACGTGGACGTGGAGGCGGCGCTCGGGTCGTTCGTGGCCCTGCGGCGCTGGAACCTGGCCCTCTTCCGCGGCCTCGGACCGACCGAGCTGGCCCGGGAGGCCGTCCATCCCGAGCGCGGCCCGGAGACGCTCGGCACGATCGTCCGCCTGCTCGCCGGCCACGACCTCAACCACCTGGCCCAGCTCGAGCGGCTCTAGCGCCCGACGACGATCAGGTAGGCCCAGTTGGCCGCGGCCAGGGCCAGGGCCGCCGCCCGCACGAACGGGAACAGGCGCGGGGAGATCTCGAGCGCGACCGCGCGGTCGCGGCGCAGGAGGGCGAGGTCGGCGATCCCCCACGGGACCATGGCCAGGGCCACCGTCGCCGTCAGCGGGTTCATCGCCACCGCGCCCGTCAGGTCGAGACGGAACAGCCGCGCGAACGCGCGCGTCGTCCCGCAGGTCAGGCAGGGCAGCCCGGTCACCGCCTTGAACACGCAGAAGGACACCGGCGCGTGGTCGAGGTGGAACAGCCCCACGCCGAGCGCGATCACGACGCCGCAGGCCAGGAACACGAGGCCCAGCGGCATCGCCCCCGGCCGGGCCACCAGCCTCATTCCCTCACCGCGCGTGGCCGATGGCGCCGGCCACGCCGAAGACGATCGCGGCGATGACGCCTCCACAGCAGCAGCAGACGATCACGAGCGGGATGAGGACCACCGCCGCCGCCCTCCCCCGGGTGATCTGGTGGGCCTCCGAGATGCCGATGATCAGGAGCACGAAGGCGTAGATGCCGCCGACCAGGCCGCCGCATACGGGGAGGATGTTGAAGAGCGAGGCGGCCTGGCTGTAGGCGACGACCCGGAAGGTCGCCTCGAAGCCGCGGCCGCCGCCCGCCACCGCGAGCAGCACGAGGTGGAAGATGCCCGCGCCGATGAAGAGGCCGATCACCACGAACGCGGGCCCGAAGATCAGGTTCACGACCAGGGAGGCGCCGCCCTGGAGGAACGGGGCCAGGCGCTCGAACTCGCTCCCGCCGCCCCCCATCCGGGCCAGGCTCGAGCCCAGCACGCTGCGGAAGACCGCGTTGTAGATGGTGGACGCCACGATGCCGATGTAGCCGACGATCACCGCGTACAGCAGCGGGCCGCCCAGCCCTCCGGCGATGGGCATCTGCTGGAAGAAGCTCGTGGGGCCGGAGAGGACCTGCTTGGTCGTCTCGATCAGCGCGGTCACGAAGCCGATCTGGTCGCGACGCTCCCACGGAGTCCCCCCGCCGGGCGGCAAGCCGTAACCGGGCGGATAGCCTCCTCCCGGCGGCGGCGTGTATCCCCCACCCATCGCGGGCAGGTCGGCCCCGCAGTTGGCGCAGAAGCGCTCGGGTGGCTGCGGGAGGATCGCGTGGCAATTGGGGCACTCGGTCACAGGTCTCCTCCCGCCGTCTTGCACCGGCGCGCGGCGGCCCGCTCGGCCGCCGCAGGCGCAGTCTAGGGCGCGCCTCTCCGGGCGGTCAAGGGTCGCGCGGACGGACACGGAGCCCTGGCCGCGAGCCCGGGCGCCGGGGTAGAGTAGCCGGTCATGCCTCGCGTGACCGTCGAGACCGTGGACCACGTGGCCCGCCTGGCCCGCCTGTCCCTCACCGTCGAGGAGCGCGAGACCTTCGCGCGCCAGCTCGAGGCGATTCTCGCCTACGCAGAGTCGATCCAGGCCCTGGACACGTCGGGGGTGGAGCCGATGAGCCACGTCGCGGACGCGGAGCGCTTCCGCCTCGACCTGCCCCACCGGAGCCTGCCGCGGGAGGCCGCGCTGCAATCCGCTCCCGACGCCGACGCCTTTCTCTTCCGCGTTCCGCGCGTGCTCGGCGGATGAGCGCATCCCTGGGCGCGGCCGAGATCGCGCGGCGGGTGGCCCGGCGGGAGACCTCGGCGGCCGCGGTCACCCGCGAGCACCTCGACCGCATCGCGGCGCGGGATCCGGGCCTGGACGCCTTCCTCACCGTCATCGCCGACCGCGCCCTCGAGCGGGCGCGCGGGCTCGACGCGGCGCTGGCCGGCGGCGCTCCCGCGGGGCCCCTGGCGGGAGTGCCCGTGGCCGTCAAGGACCTCCTGCACATCGAGGCCGTGCCCACCACGTGCGGCTCGCGGATCCTGGAGGGCTACCGGCCGCCGTACACCGCCACCGCGGTGGCGCGTCTCGAGCGGGCGGGAGCGATCGTGATCGGCAAGACCAACATGGACGAGTTCGCGATGGGCTCGTCCACCGAGCGAAGCGCGTTCAAGGTCACGCGCAACCCCTGGGACCGCACGCGCGTGCCCGGAGGCTCATCGGGCGGATCGGCGGTGGCGGTGGCCGCGGGCATGGTGCCCCTCGCCCTCGGCACCGATACCGGCGGCTCCATCCGCCAGCCGGCGGCCCTGTGCGGGGTGGTCGGGCTCAAGCCGACCTACGGGCGGGTCAGCCGCTACGGCCTGGTCGCGTTCGCGTCCTCCCTGGACCAGGTCGGGCCGCTCGCGCGCACGGTCGAGGACGCCGCGCTGGCCGCCTCCGTCCTCTTCGGGGCGGACGAGGCGGACGCCACCAGCGCCTCCGTCGAGGTGCCCGACTTCCGGGCCGCCCTCGACGGCGGGGCCGCCGGGTTGCGCGTCGGCGTGCCCTGGGCGTTCCTGCGCGAAGGCGTCGAGGCCGGGGTCATGGAGGCCTTCCGCCGGGCCCTGGCCGACCTCGAGGCGGCGGGCACGCGGACGGTCGAGGTCAGCCTGCCCCACGCCCCCCACGCCATCGCGACCTACTACATCGTCGCCACCGCGGAGGCCTCGAGCAACCTCGCCCGCTACGACGGCGTGCGCTACGGCCTGCGCGTGGCCGGGCGGGACCTCGCCGGGATGTACGGGGAGACGCGCGACCGCGGCTTCGGACCCGAGGTCAAGCGCCGCATCATCCTGGGCACGTTCGTGCTCTCCGCGGGGTACTACGACGCGTACTACCTGCGGGCCCAGCAGGTGCGTACCCTCATCCGGCGCGATTTCGAGGAGGCCTTCCGCGCCTGCGACGTGGTGGCCATGCCCACGACGCCCGCCCCCGCGTTCCGCATCGGTGAGAAGACGGCGGACCCGCTCCAGATGTACCTCGAGGACATCTTCACCGTGCCCGCCAACCTGGCCGGGATCCCGGGCCTCTCGCTGCCGTGCGGCCTGGTCGAGGGCCTGCCCGTGGGCCTCCAGCTCCTGGGCCGGCCCTTCGACGAGGCCACCCTGCTCCGCGCGGGCCACGCCTACCAGCAGCGCACCACGCATCACCTGACGGCGCCGCCGGAGGGCTAGGAGCCGGCGGTGGCGGCGGTGGTCGCGGCGGCGCGCCGCTCGAGATACCGCCGCAACAGGACGTAGCCGGCGAAGCCGCACAGGATCCCGAGCAGCGTGTTGCCGAGCAGGAAGGGCCAGAGGTACGGCCGCAGCGTCGCCCAGAGGTCCTGGAGGAACTCGGCGCCGTGCAGGTCCCAGTCGATGGTGTCGAGCCCGTCCTTGGACACGCCGAGCAGGAGGCAGCCCAGGCTCGTCCCTCCCACGTACATCGGGGCCAGCGTCCAGGGGTTGTTGACGTAGGTGCCGAGCAGGATGGCCACGCGGTTGAGGCGGAACAGGAAGGCCACGAGCAGGGCGATCCCCATGTGGATGCCCAGGAAGGGCGAGAACGCGATCACGATGCCGATGCCGAACGCGAGGGCCGTCCGGTGGGGCGTGTCCTCGATGTGCAGCAGGAGCTGCACGATCTGCCGGACGCGTTCGGTCATGCCTCCCCGCCGGGGTCCGCGCGGCGGCTCACCGCTTCCCTGAAGTGCTCGTGCGACCGGGGCCGCAAGCGTTTCATCCGGTCCCCGAACTTCATCGACAGGCCGGCCGGACCCTCCATGAACTCGCCCACCGCCGTCACCGGGAGGTCCCACACCACCGCCACGTCCTTGAGCTGTTCGAACGATTCCGGGGGCACCGCGAGCAGGAGCTGGTAATCCTCGCCCCCGTGCAGGGCGAGCGTGAAGCCGTCGATGCCCCCCTCCTTCTCGAGCTGGGCGGCCGCGGGGTCGACGGGCAGGGTGGCGGGGTCGATCCAGGCGGAGACGGAGCTCTCCTGGCACAGCGTGAGGAGGTCACCGGACAGGCCGTCGGAGAGATCCATGGCGGCATGGACGATGTCGTGCTCGCTGAGCGCGCGGCCGAAGGCCAGCGGAGGCGTCGGGTCGAGCTGCGCACGCACGCAGGCGGCCAGCGACTTCGGCGACTCGCCCTTCCACTCGCCGGGCGCGAGCACGGCCCCATCCGCGTCCAGCCGGGTCCCGCCCTCCAGGAACCCGAGGCCGGCGGCGGCCGCCCCGAGCGTCCCCGTCACCACCACGAGGTCGCCCTTCTGCGCGCCCTCACGGCGCAGCAGCTTGTCACCCTGCCCGAGGAGGGTGACGTCGATGCTGAGCGGTCCGGGCGTGGACGAGACGTTGCCGCCGACGAGCAGGACCCCGACCTCGGCCGCCCGCTCGAGCAGCCCGTCGTAGAGGCCGTCCACGAATTCCATGGTCAGGTCCGCGGGAAGGGAGAGGCTCACCAGCGCGAAGCGCGGCACGCCGGCCATGGCCGCGATGTCGGACAGGTTGATGGTGAGCGCCTTGCGGCCGACGAGCTGCGCCGGGCCCCACTCGCGACGGAAGTGGACGCCCTCCACCAGGATGTCCGTGGTCACCAGCGTGAGCGCGCCCGTCTCGACGGCGGCCGCGTCGTCGCCGACGCCGACCACCACTCCCGGACCGAGCGGGATCCGCGAGCGCAGGTGCCGCAGCAGGCCGTGCTCGCCCACCTCGGACATGGTCGCGGCATGGTCCAAAGGCGCACCCGCGCCGGGGTCTGACATGAGGGTTAGGAGTTTAGCAGCCCAGCGGCCGCGGATGTGGGCGATGAGCTCGCCGTCCGCCCGGCAGGGATTGCCGTCCCGGCAGCGCTTCCCGCCGTTGTTGAGGTCGAGGCACCGCACGCGCACGGCAATCTGGACGCGGAACATGCCCGCCGCCGGATAGACATGCTGGAAGCAGGCGCTGGGGCCGGTGGGGATGAACGGCTCGGGAGGCGAGCCGTCGCCCCAGTCGACCTTGCTGCCGTTGTCGAGCCCTTCCTGGCCACGACAGATGGGATTGGCCTCCCATTCGATGCCGATCGCATGGCCGGTGTAGCCGAACACCTCGCTGGGCTTGAGCTGCAGGACCTGCGTCCCGCAGTCACATCCGGGCTTGGGTCCCCCCGCGGGGCGGGCCCAGCCCGCGGTCGGGCACGGCGTGGGCGTCGGCAGAGGGGCGAGGGTCGTGCTCGTGGTGGTCGTCGGCCGCGGGCTCTCCGGCGGAGGGGTGTGCAGGGTCGTCGAGGTCGGCGCCGGCGACGTCACCATGGTGCTCGTCGTGGTGGTGGTCGGCGCCGTCTCCTTCTCCAGGCAGGCCGGCACCTCGAAGTCGGCGACCCCGAGCTTGATGGCCTTGAGCCCGGCGCGGCGAGCCGCGCACGGAAACAGCTGCGCCCAGGCGAGCAGCAGGAATCCGACGGCGGCGGTCCCACCGATCCCGAGCTTGGCGATCCGGGCGCCCCAGCCTTCCTGGCGCTTCGGCTTGCCGCGCGGCAAGAGGCCCGGCCGCTCGTCTGACATCGGCCTAGAGACTACCGCCGCAATCCGTAAGGTGCGAGGGCAGGAAAGCGAGCGTCGGATTGACTCCGGCGCGAGCGGGAGGGGGTAGCCCGAAGGGCGTAGGGGGTTGCATTCAGACTGAAGAGGAGCAACCCCCTGGTACTAGCGAGCGGCCGATTCACTCGGCCGTGAGCGGGAGGGGGTAGCCCGAAGGGCGTAGGGGGTTGCATTCAGCCAAGTGTGGAGCAACCCCCTGGTACTAGAAAAGGTCCCCCGCGGATGCCGTGTGGATGGGTGACCTGAACCTGGTCACAAGGTGGGAGTCCTGCGCGCCGCTTTAGGCTTCCTCGTCGCGGAGGCATGCACACCGCGGAGCGACTATCCGGACCCCCTGAATTGACGACGTTGGTTCAGGGGTTCCTAAGCCATCACGAACACCCCAGGGGACCAGCGGCATGATAGCCTCCCCGCCCCGACCGGGCAACCAAAAAAGACGACGGGCGACTATTCGCCGAGGACGGCGGAGAGCTCCCTGACCAGGCCGGCGGCGCGGGCGGCCGCCTTCTCGTCCGCCTCGCGGACCTGGCGCCGCAGGCGGAAGCACTCGTCCGCGATGTTGAGGGCGGCCAGCACGGCCACGCGCACGGAGTCCACCGCCCCCGCCGTCTTCCCCACCTCCCGCATCTGCGCGTCGACGTGGGCGGCCAGCTCCTCGACGTAGCCGGGGTCGGCGCCCGCCTTCACGGTGTAGGTCTGGCCGAAGATCTCGACGTGGACGGTGCTGCTCGCCGGGGTGGTCGTGCTGCTCTTGTCGGCCATGGCCATGCCGCCTCCCGGTCGCGATTATAGGTCGGGGCTACTCGAGGCCGTCCAGGATCTCCATCAGTCGCGCGATGCGCAGGCGGACCTCCTCCCGCTCCTGGCGGAGGCTCTTGACCTCCTGCTCGGTGGAGGCGAGCTGCTGGGAGACGGCGGCCAGGCTCTTGGCCAGGCCGTCGTCGGCGGCCGCGGGCGCGATCTTCTCCGCCGCCTGCAGCGCCTTCTGGAGGTCCTGCACGCGCGAGCGCAGCTCGGGCAGCTCCTCCTCCAGGCGCTGGTTCCGCTTCTTGAGGTCGGGCAGCTCGCGCTCGAGGGCCTGGTTCCGCTGCTTGAGGTCGCGTACGAGCGCCGCCGCCTTGCGGACCTTGTCTTCGAGCAGCGCGAAGGTGTCCATGCCCCCTCATTCTCCCCGGATGTCCCAGCCCCGCGCGCGCAGGGCGGCCACGACGGCGTCCACCGAGGACTGGACCTCGTCGCCCGTCAGCGTGCGCGCGGGATCCTGGTAGGCCAGGGTCACGGTCAGGCTCACCCGGCCCGCCGGCACCGGAGGCCGATCATATCTGTCCACGACCCGGACCTCACGCAGGAGGGGGCCGGCGGCGCGCTCGATCTCGGCCAGGACCCCGGACGAGGGCACGGAGGCCTCGACCAGGACGGAGAGATCGCGCTCGACCCCGGGGAACCGCGCCAGGGCGCGCGCGCGCACCGGCGGTCCGGCGTCGAAGCGGGCGGGGTCGAGCTCGGCCACGATCGGCGCCTCCTTGAGCTCCCACTTCGCGACGAGGTCGGGATGGAGGACGCCGACGTACTCCACGGGCCGCCCCGGCCGCAGGGGGGCCAAGACCGCCGACTGCCCGGGATGGAGGACCGCGCCCAGGGCCCCTTCCACGGGCTGGAGCGCCGGCGCCATCACGCCGAACTCGCCCGCCAGCAGCTCGACCAGCCCCTTGGCGTCGAAGAAATCGAGCGCGCGCCGCGGGGCGGAGGACCAGTGGGAGGGGGCGCTCCCGGCCAGCAGCAGTCCCAGGCGCGGCTCCTCGGACGACGCCTGGGCGCCGGGGATCGTGTCCAGGCCGAACACGCGCCCGAGCTCGAAGACGGCCAGGTCGCGGCGTCCCTGGCGGACGTTCGTGCGCAGGACGCTGACCAGCCCCGGGAACACGAGCGAGTCGCGCAGCACGGCCTGCTCGCCGCTGAGCGGGTTGGCCAGGCGGAGCGGTTGGGGGACGAAGGTGACCTCCGCCTGGTCGGCCACGAACGAGTAGGTGATGACTTCCGTGAGGCCGGCGCCGGCCAGCGTCGAGCGCAGCTGCCGGTCGCGCCGTTGGGCCGGGCGCAGGCCCTCCACGCGCGTGCTGGCCGGGATGGTCGGGGGCAGGTTGGCCAGACCGTGGTGGCGCCCGATCTCCTCGACGAGGTCGACTTCGCGCGTGACGTCGCCGCGCCAGGTCGGGACGTCGACCGTCCAGGCGTCGCTGGGCTCCCCCACCGCGAACCCGAGGCCGGTCAGGATGCGCCGCGACTCGGAGACGGCCACCGGCGCGCCGAGCACGGCGGTGATCCGCCCCGGCCGGAGCTGCACCCGCGTGCGCGGACGCGGCGCCACGTAGCGGTCGATCAGGCCCGGGCGCGTCCTGCCTCCGCCGATCTTCGCGAGCAGATGGGCGATGCGCGCCAGCGCGAGGGGGGGCGCCTCCGGGTCTGCGCCGCGCTCGAAGCGATGCGAAGCCTCGGTGTGCATGCCCAGGGCCTTGGCCGCGCGCCGGATCGACGGCGGATCCCAGTAGGCGGCCTCGAGGGCGACCGTGCGCGTCGACTCCGAGACCTCGCTCGAGGCTCCCCCCATGATCCCGGCCAGGGCCAGGGCGCCGCGCGGGCCCGCGATCACGCCCACCCGGCCTTGCAGGGTCCGCTCCTGGCCGTCGAGGGTGGTGACGCGCTCCCCCGGCTTGCTCCACCGGACGGAGAGGCGCGCGTCGGGAAGCTTGGCCAGGTCGAAGGCGTGGGAGGGATGGCCCAGCTCCATCATCACGTAGTTGGTGAGGTCGACCACGTTGTTGATGGGCCGCACCCCGACCTGCTCCAGCCGGTCGCGCAGCCAGGAAGGCGAGGGCCCGAGGCGCACGTCGAGCACGCGGCCGCAGAAGCGCGGGCACAGCTCGGGGGCCTCGACGTCGATGGTCCAGGAGGTCGGCGCGGGCGGACCCTCCTCGCGCACGTCCGCCGGGACCGGCCGCAGCCGCGTCCCGTAGAGGACGGAGACCTCGCGGGCCACGCCGTAGACGTTCATGCAGTCCACGCGGTTGGTGGTGACGTCGAGGTCGAGCACGGCCTGGTCGCCCGTGCCCTCCACGCCGTCCACGGCCAGGCCGGCCAGGGTGAGGTCCTCGGCCAGGCGGCCGACCTCGACCGTGAAGTCCACGAACTCGCGCAGCCAGCCCACGGGGACCTTCATCCCGGGAACTGCTCCAGGAAGCGGAGGTCGCTCTCGTAGAAGAGGCGGATGTTGTCGACGCCGTGGCGGACCATGGCCACGCGCTCGATGCCGAGGCCGAAGGCGAAGCCGGTGACCTCTTCCGGGTCGTAGACCACGCGGCCCAGGCGCGCGTTCACCGCCTCGAACAGCGCGGGGTGCACCATCCCCGAGCCCATGATCTCGAGCCATCCCGTCTGCTTGCAGACGCGGCAGCCCTTGCCGCCGCACACCACGCACCCGAGGTCCACCTCCATCGAGGGCTCGGTGTACGGGAAGTACGAGGGCCGGAAGCGCACGGGGAACTGCGCCCCGAACAGCGCGTGCAGGAAGGCCTCGATGGTGCCCTTGAGGTCGCCCAGCGTGATGCCGCGGCCGACCACCAGGGCCTCGATCTGCTGGAACATCGGCGAGTGCGTGATGTCGTCGTCGCGCCGGTAGACCTTGCCCGCGGAGATGATGCGCACGTCGGGCGGGTGGGGGTTGGACAGCATGTAGCGGATCTGCCCGCTCGACGTGTGCGTGCGCAGCAGGAGCCCGCCCTCGGCCAGGTAGAAGGTGTCCTGCATGTCGCGCGCCGGGTGGTCGGGCGGCATGTTGAGGGCCTCGAAGTTGTGGTAGTCGTCCTCCACCTCGGGCCCGTCGAAGATCTCGTAGCCCATGGCCAGGAAGATGTCCTCGAGGTCCTCGCGGGTGGTGGTCAGCGGATGGCGCCGGCCGTGGGGGGGCCGGCGGCCGGGCAGGGTGATGTCCACGCGCTCGCGGGCGAGCTGCTGGCCGCGGCCCTGCTGCGCCCGCTGGTCACGGGCCGCGTCCAGGCGCTTCTCGACCTCGTCCTTGAGGGCATTGAGCTCCTGCCCGGCCTGGGGGCGCTCGTCCGGGCCGAGCGTCCCCAGCGACTTCATCAGGGACGTGATCGCGCCCGCCTTGCGGCCCAGGTACCGGTCGCGGAGGGCCTGGAGGGCGGAGGCGTCCCCCGCCGCGGCCAGCTCGCGGTCGAACTCCGCGCGGAGGGCGCGGATCCTGTCCTTCAGATCGTCGGCCTCGGCCATGCCCGGGAGCCCCGGCGGCGAGATCGTTTAGGTCTAAACGATCTCGCCGGGGCGGGGCGATCGCCTCAAGCGGAGGGCGCCGGCTTGGCCGAGGGCGCCGGCTTGTCCGGGGCCGCCGACTTGGCCGAGGCGACCAGGGCCGCGAAGGCGTCCCCGTCGCGGGCCGCGATGTCGGCCAGGGTCTTGCGGTCGAGGTCCACTCCCGCCCGCTTCAGGCCCGCGATGAACTGGCTGTAGGAGATGTCGTGGGCGCGGGCGGCGGCATTGATGCGGATGATCCAGAGCCGGCGGAAGTCGCGCTTCTTGAGGCGGCGGCCGACGTAGGCGAAGTTGCCCGCGCGGGCGATGGCCTGCTGGGCCGACCGGTAGAGCTTGCCCTTGGTGAGGAAGTACCCCTTGGCGAGCGAAAGTATCTTCTTCCGCTTCTCGCGGCGCTTGCTGCCCCTCTTGACTCTCGGCATGGCACGTCGTCCTTGTCGGCCGGTCCGCGGAGGACCGGCCCGTCACGCTTCCAGGCGGCGACGAGGCCCGGGCAGTGCGACGACTGCCCATTGCTGGCCGGCCGCGCCCGCGGCCGGCTCGTTGCTTCCTACGCCAACAGCATCCTCCTGATGTTGCTGGCGTCGGCGGGATCGACCAGCGTGGCCCGGCGGAGCTTGCGCTTCCGCCCGGCCGCCTTCTTGGTCAGGATGTGCCTCTTCATCGAATGGCCGCGCTTGATCTTCCCGCTCGCGGTCAGCTTGAAGCGCTTGGCCGCGGCCCGGTTCGTCTTCAGCTTTCGCTTCCCCTTCTTCTTCGGCTTTCTCATGATTTTGTCTCGCCGTCGCCCGCGGCCACCGGGGTCGGGGTCCGCGGCTTCTTGGCTCTGGGTTGCGGAGCCGCCGCGTCCGACTCCTTGCTCTTCTTCTCCTTCCCCGCCTTCGCCGGCTTGGCGGGCACGTGCTCCTTCTTCGGCGAGAGGATCTGCACCATCGTCATGCCTTCCTGACGCGGCGGCACCTCGATCAGCGCCGACTCCGTCAGCTCGGAGGCCAGGCGGTTGAGGATCCGGCGCCCGATCTCGTTGTGCACCATCTCCCGGCCGCGGAAGATCACGGTCGACTTCACCTTGTTGCCGTCGTTGAGGAACCGCTCCACGTTGCGCTTCTTGAACTGGAAGTCGTGCTCGTCGATCTTGGGGCGGAACTTCACTTCCTTGACCTGGATGTGGCGCTGGTGCTTGCGCGCCTCCGACTCCCGCTTGGCCTGCTGGTAGAAGTACTTCCCCGAGTTCATGATCTTGCAGACGGGCGGGGTGGCGCTGGCCGCGATCTCCACGAGGTCGAGGCCCTTCTCCTCCGCGATCGACAGCGCCTGCGCGGGCGGCATGATCCCGAGCTGGGAGCCGTCGTCGTCGATGACGCGGACTTCCTTGGCGCGGATGCGGTCGTTGATTCTGACCGTCCTCTGGTCTATGAGACACCTCCAGGTGTCGACGGCTGTTCACCCTCGTTCGTCGCGCGCTCAGCCGTGAGGCGCACGATCTTGCGGATCCACTCGTCCAGCGGTGTGCCGGAGCCCAGATCTCCTGCGGTGCGGTGCCGAACGGAGACGAGCTGGACCAGGGGATCGACGCTTTCCAGCTTTCCCACCACGAACATGTAGGGAACCTTCTGCACCTGCGCCTCGCGGATCTTGTATCCGATCTTCTCCGCGCGCTCGTCCACCTGCACCCGGATCCCCGCCGCCCGCATCTTGTCCGCCACCTTGCCCGCGTACTCGTGGTGCGCATCCGCCACCGGGATGACCACCGCCTGCACGGGTGCCAGCCAGAGCGGGAACGCTCCCGCGTAGTGCTCGATGAGGACGCCGAAGAAGCGCTCCAGGCTGCCCAGCAGCGCGCGGTGGACCATGACCGGCTGGTGGGCCTTGCCGTCCTCGCCGATGTACTCGAGGCCGAAGCGGTTCGGGTTGTTGAAGTCCACCTGGATGGTCGAGCACTGCCAGGCGCGGTCGAGGACGTCCTTGATCTTGATGTCGATCTTCGGCCCGTAGAACACGCCCTCCCCCGCATCCACGACGTAGGGCAGGCCGCGCTTCTCCAGCGCGCCCTTGAGCGCGCGGGTGGCCGTCTCCCACTGCTCGTCCGTGCCCGCCGACCTGGCCGGGCGCGTGGACAGGTAGATGTCGTAGCGTTCGAAGCCGAAGGTCCGCAGCACGGTGGTCACGAAATCGAGGACGCGCACGATCTCGGCGTCGAGCTGGTCGGGCCGGCAGAACAGGTGGGCGTCGTCCTGGGTGAACCCGCGCACGCGCAGGAGGCCGTGCAGCACCCCCGAGCGCTCGAACCGGTAGACGGTGCCCAGCTCCGCGTAGCGCAAGGGCAGCTCGCGGTAGCTGCGCATGTGCGAGCGGTAGATCGTGATGTGGAACGGGCAGTTCATCGGCTTCAGCTGGTACTCGACGTTCTCGATCTCGATCGGCGAGTACATGTTCTCGCGGTAGTACTCGGTGTGGCCGCTCGTCTTCCAGAGGTCGAGCTTGGCGATGTGGGGGCTGAACACGATGTCGTATCCGCCCGCGAGGTGCGCCTCGCGCCAGTAGTCCTCCATCTTCATCCGGACGAAGCCGCCCTTCGGATGCCAGAGGATGAGCCCCGCGCCCGTCTCCTCCGCGATCGAGAAGAGGTCCAGCTCGCGCCCCAGCCGGCGATGGTCGCGACGCTTGGCCTCCTCCAGCTTCTTGAGGTGCCCGTCGAGCTCGTCCCGGGTGAAGAAGGCGTACCCGTAGATGCGCTGCATCTCCGGGTTGCCCTCCTTGCCCTTCCAGTAGGACTGGCTCGGCGACTCCTTGAGCTTGAAGGCCTGGATCTTCCCGGTCGAGGGCAGGTGGGGGCCGAGGCAGAAGTCGATGAACTCGCCCATCGTGTAGCACTGCACCTGCTCGCCCGCCTTCTCGCGGATGAGCTCGCACTTCAGGCCCTGCCCCTTGCGCGCGAACAGCTCCAGGGCCTCCGGCTTGGGGATCAGGCGCTTCTCGATGGGCCGGTTCTGCTTGACGATGTGCGCCATCTTCTTCTCGATGGCGGTGATGTCCTCCGGCGTGAACGGCTTCGCGACCAGGAAGTCGTAGAAGAAGCCGTCGTCGGTGGGCGGACCGATGCCGCACTGGGCCTCGGGAAACAGCTCCGTCACCGCCGCCGCCAGCAGGTGCGCGGACGAGTGGCGGTAGATCTCGATGGGGCTGTCGGCTGGCTTGCTCTCTCCCGAAGGTCCGGTGGCGTCCAATGGCTCGAGGGGCGCGGGCGACGCCATCTATGAGTCGCGCTTCATCATCGAGAACGCTACACCCTCCGGACGGCCACCGATGGTAGGCGCGGGTGGAATTGAACCACCGACCTCTTCCGTGTCAAGGAAGCGCTCTACCACTGAGCCACGCGCCTGTTCGAGAGGCGAAAGAGGTCAAGGTTATCAGGGGGATGCGGGGGTGTCAACGATCTCGGAGCGCCGGGTGTACGATCCGGCCCTCGAGACGACATGCACTTCGAATCGCACGCCGGCCTGGGATGGGCCATGGGCACGCTCGCCCCCGGGTCCGATCGTGCCCTGCGGGCCTGGTGCCTGGCGGCGGCGGTGGCCCCGGACCTCGACGCCGTATCCTATCTGTTCGGCGACGTCGCCTACAGCCGGTACCACCACACCTTCGGCCACAACGTCTTCCTGGGCGCCGCCATCGTGGGGGCCGCGGCCTGGCACGAGCGGCGCCGCGCGCCGCTCCGGCTCGCCGGCTTCGGGGCCCTGGTGGCGCTCGCCTTCGCCGGCCATCTCCTCACCGACGCCAAGCTGTCCGCGTACGCGGTCGAGCCCTTCTGGCCGCTGAGCCGGGCCGCCTACGAGTTCCATCCCAACCTCGGCCTGGCCGCCCCCATCAACACCTGGCTGGTGTACGCGAGCGTCGCGACGGTGGTCCTCCTCGCCCTCTGGAGGAGAGTCAGTCCGCTCGAGCTCATCAGCCCCCAGCTTGACCGTCGCGTGCTGCGCGCGCTCTCGCCGCGCCGCCTCTCCTGCGAGCACTGCGCGGGACCGTGCAACGACCGCTGCGACCGCTGCGGCACGCCCGTGTGCGCGCGCGACGGGAAGGTCGTCTCGGGCTTCCGGCTCTCCTGCCGCCGCTGCGCGGCGCCCAGAGCCGTCTGAACCGACGCCTCCCTGCGTTCAGGGCTTGGCGCGGACGGTGGCCGTGAAGTCCACGTCCCAGGTGTAGACCGGCTTCTTGCCCGCCTTGTCGGGCAGGCCCTCGCCGGTTCCCTTCAGCTTCCCGTGAACCACGGCGCCCGGCTTGAGGTCGCCGGTGAAAGCCACCGGCCCGCAGTTCTTCGCGAAGGTGTTCAGGTCGAAGATCCCGATCCCCGCGTCGAAATGCCAGAAGTTGATGTGGCAGGACTCGAAGGCGCCGACGTCCGCCCTGGCCGCGCCCTCCTTGAAGCTGAGGTCGAAGGTCACGTTGGGGGCGTCGAACACGCCGAAGATCGCTCCCCCGTCCGCCATGGCGCGGGCCTGCTCCTTCGGATTGGGGTCGGCGTTGTAGAAGCCGACGGAGACCTGCCCTTTCTTGTCGATCCAGGCCAGGCCGTGGGTGAAGGCGATCTTCTGTGTGTTCGCGGTGATCGTGGCCGCGTAGGTGTCCGCGGCCCGCGCGGACGCGCCGCTCAGGGCGACGCCACCGGCGAGCAGGAGGACGGTCGAGAGGCGGAGGCCATGTCTTGTCATCGTTCGACTCCTTTGTCGTGGAGATGGGACGCCTGCGGCTTGCGGCACCCCCGGCTCTCACCGGCGGCCAGGATGGCGAGCAGCGCGCGCACGGCCTCGCTGCGGCCGGCCTGCGCCGCCACCATCAGGGGCGAGAAGCGCTCTCGGTGCCGTTCCGGAGGCGCACCAGCCGGTTGTACGTCGAGACGGTGATGAGG
>JBGPBV010000025.1:0-60181 GCA_041481445.1 Vicinamibacteria bacterium | reverse complement strand
GACCCCCGGACCAAAGAACAGGTCGACCTCGTACCCATTGTGGGAACGACAGCGGAGCTGGATGTTCTCGACGGTCGGCGGACCTCCCATCGCCCGGGGACGAACGTGGTGGAACTCGAGGAACCGCCGCGCTCCGCACCGCCGTCCGTTCGGGGCCACGAAGGCGCACGCGCCGCCATCCCGGAGCCAGACGGCTCGCCTCACCTCCGCGGGGATGTGTGGCGAGCCGTCGACCTGCCCTCTGTTCGATCGAGGCCGCGACGTCGCGGCGAACTTCTTGCGAGTCAGGTGGTCGACGAGCAAGGTGAGCGCGCGGTCGAAGACCTCGGCAATGTCCCCGGTCGGCACGGCGTGGCCGAGCAGGTCCTGCGCCATCCGGAGCCTCTCGCGCATTGCGCCGCTGGCCGTGAAGCGGATCTCGTAACGCTCGGGCGCCAGGGGACGGACACACTGACGCGGCGCTCCGGGGGGTGGCGTGGATGGCGTCGTGGCTGTCGTCAGGAGCGACGGCACGGCCACGGGCACTGCCCCTGATTCCGCCGCGGCAGGCAGGGTGGGGCCGCTCCGCCCGGCGTCGAGCGAACCCACCAATGGCGGGCTCACCGGCGGCAGACCAGGGACCTTCCGAACCAGCGCCCGCACATCCGGCTGTGGAGCCGTCCGGGCGAGCAGATCTTCCACCTCCTGCTTGCCCATTCCCGCCGCCGCCGCCAACAACGCGGGATGATTCTCGGGCGTGAGGTGGCGCGCCATCATCCGGGCCGTGGTCAGGCTCAGCGTCCCCGCGGACAGCATGTCGAGGATCGCCGGATACCTCCTCGCCGCGCGAGCAGCCTCGATCCGGTTATAGGCGGCGTCCTCGGACAATCGGAGGATGGCACGGCAGTACTGGAACATCGAGGGGAATCCGTCGCCTTCGTACATCCGGCGAGCGTCGAATTCACCGAGGTGCACGATGAGCGCGGCCGTGGCGATGCGCTCGGAGCCGGCCAGGCGGCTCAGTTCGGCGGTGAGCTCCGTGTTGCTGAGATGGGCGGCGTCCGTGATCTTCATTGATCCGTTTCTACCACGACCGTCCGACAAGGCGGGGTCCGTCTGCGCCATCACTTGATACTTTTATTATTCGCACTCGTTCCAGAACTAGCTGCCTCTCAATTCACACGATGACCGTCCGATCTATCAACGTCGGACGCGAGTCAGCCGCGCGTGAGTGGCGCCGTCGGCCATCGGGATCGTCGGCGGCGAAGCCCATCACGCGGTCCGCGGACCCGGAATCCATCGCCGCGGGCTGGGCCCTCATCGGCAGCCGAACGGGCGCGCCTGCGTCCCCGGAGAGGTAACGACGCCGCCCCGCCGGTCAGGGGGGGCGTGGCGGCCTTGCGGCGCCCGGGTGGGCAGTGTTAGCCTCCGGCCCCGAAGATCAGTCGCACACTTCGAGCGAGGCGGCCAGGATGAGCCAGGCCGAGATCTCCTTCAGGCCGAGCGGGTTCGGACGGACGACGCGCAGGGACGCGTGGTGGGTCCAGCCGGCGCTCGTCTTCGTCGTCCTCTCGTCGTTCGTCGTATACGCCACCTGGGCGGCGCTGCAGGGGTCGCACTACCAGTGGGGCCCGTACCTGTCCCCCTTCTACTCGCCCCTGCTCTTCGGCGAAGGGCGCCACGCCTGGGTCCACGCCGCGCGCCCCGGCTGGTGGCCGCCGGCGCTCCCCTTCTCCGCCGCCATCCTGATCCTGTGGGTGCCGGCCCTGTTCCGCGTGACCTGCTACTACTACCGCGGGTCCTACTACAAGGCGTTCTGGGCCGACCCGCCCGCCTGCACGGTCGGCGAGCCGCGCGCCTGCTACCGCGGCGAGCGGTCCTTCCCCCTGATCCTGCAGAACGTGCACCGCTACTTCCTCTACCTGGCCGTGCTCTTCCTGTTCGTCCTCGCCCGCGACGTGTGGGAGGCGACGTGGTTCACGGATCCCGCCACCGGCCGGGCCACGTTCGGCATCGGCCTCGGCACGGTCGTCCTGGCCACGAACGTGGCCCTCCTCGCCGGCTACACGCTGGGCTGCCACTCGCTGCGCCATCTGGTGGGCGGAGGACGGGACGAGATCTCGCGCTCGCCCCTGTGCCAGCGTGCCTACACGGGCGTCAGCATGCTCAACCGCTGGCATCACCGGTGGGGCTGGCCCAGCCTCTTCGCCGTCGCCTTCGCCGACCTGTACGTGCGCCTGCTGGCGATGGGCGTCTGGTCCGACGTCAGGCTCCTCTGATGGCCGAGCACGAGACCCACCGCCACGACGTGCTGGTCATCGGGGCGGGCGGGGCGGGGCTCCGCGCGGCCATCGAGGCCTCGGCCAGCGGCGTCTCCGTCGGCCTCGTGTGCAAGTCGCTCCTGGGCAAGGCCCACACGGTGATGGCGGAGGGGGGCATCGCGGCCGCCCTGGCCAACGTGGACGACCGCGACGACTGGAAGGTCCACTTCGCGGACACCATGCGCGGCGGCCAGTACGTGAACAACTGGCGGATGGCCGAGCTGCACGCCAAGGAGGCCCCCGCCCGCGTGCGCGAGCTGGAGGCCTGGGGGGCCGTCTTCGACCGCACCCCCGACGGGCGCATCCTCCAGCGCAACTTCGGCGGGCACAAGTACCCGCGCCTGGCCCACGTGGGCGACCGCACGGGCCTGGAGATGATCCGCACCCTCCAGGACAAGGGCGTGCACCAGGGCATCGACGTGCACATGGAGTGCGCGGTGACCGGCCTTCTCACCGACGACGGCCGCCTGGTCGGCGCCTTCGCGTTCGATCGTGCGCGCGGCTACTTCAAGGTGTTCGCGGCGCGGGCGGTGGTGCTGGCCACGGGCGGCATCGGGCGGGCCTTCAAGATCACGAGCAACAGCTGGGAGTACACCGGGGACGGCCACGCCCTCGCCTACCGGGCGGGGGCCGACCTCATGGACATGGAGTTCGTGCAGTTCCATCCCACGGGGATGATCTGGCCGCCCAGCGTGCAGGGCATCCTGGTCACCGAAGGCGTCCGCGGCGAGGGCGGCATCCTCACCAACAAGGAGGGCCGCCGGTTCATGTTCGACGAGATCCCCGAGGCCTACCGCGCGCAGACCGCGGACAACGAGGAAGAGGGCTGGCGGTACACCCAGGGCGACAAGGCGGCGCGGCGGCCCCCGGAGCTGCTCACCCGCGACCACGTCTCGCGGTGCATCGTGCGCGAGATCAAGGCCGGGCGGGGCAGCGCCCACGGCGGCGTCTACCTCGACATCTCCTGGATCAAGAAGCGCCTCCCCGGGGCCGATGAGCACATCAAGCGCAAGCTGCCCAGCATGTACCACCAGTTCAAGCAGCTCGCGGACATCGACATCACCCGCGAGCCGATGGAGGTCGGGCCCACCACGCACTACATCATGGGCGGCGTGCGCGTGGACGCGGAGACGCAGATGTCCACCGTGCCCGGGCTCTTCGCGGCCGGCGAGTGCGCGGCCGGCATCAACGGCGCCAACCGCCTGGGCGGCAACTCGCTCTCCGACCTCCTCGTGTTCGGCCGCCGGGCGGGTGAGCACGCCGCCCGCTTCGCCCGCGAGAGCGCTCCCGGGCGCATCGACCCCGCGCAGGTGGATCGCGCCGCCGGCCAGGCCCTGGAGCCGTTCGAGCCGCGCGGGACCGGGGCCGAGGGGCCGTACCGGATCCAGCACGACCTCCAGGAGATGATGCAGGACCTGGTCGGGATCGTCCGCAACGAGGGCGAGATGCAGCGGGCCCTCGACGGCCTGCAGGCCCTCTGGGCGCGCGCGCGCCGCGTCAAGGTGGACGGCAACCGCGACTACAACCCGGGCTGGCACACGGCGCTGGACCTGGCGAACCTCCTCACCGCGTCGGAGGCGGTCACCCGCTCGGCCCTGGAGCGCAAGGAGAGCCGCGGGGCCCATTTCCGCGAGGACTTCCCGGACAAGGATCCCGCCGCCGCGAAGTTCAACGTCGTGACCCGCCGGGGCCCGGATGGAGACATGCGGGTGGAGAAGGTGCCCATCCCCGAGATGCCGGCGGAGCTCGAGATGGTCATCGAGGAGATGAAGTGAGGACGGAGATCTGATGCCCACCGCGACCTTCCGCATCCGCCGGGGCGACGCCCAGGCCGGGCGCTTCCAGGACTACACGACCGAGGTCGCGGAGGGCATGGTCGTGCTCGACGCCGTGCACCGCATCCAGGCCGAGCAGGCCCCGGACCTGGCCGTGCGCTGGAACTGCAAGGCGGGCAAGTGCGGATCGTGCTCGGCGGAGGTCAACGGCCTGCCGAGGCTCATGTGCATGAGCCGGCTCTCGGACCTGCCCCTGGAGAAGCCGATCGTGCTCGAGCCCATGAAGGCCTTCCCCCTGGTCAAGGACCTCGTGACCGACGTCTCCTGGAACTTCGCGGTCAAGAAGGCGATCAAGCCCTTCAAGCCGCGGCCGCCCGACGCGCCCGACGGGAGCTGGCGGATGGCCCAGTCCGACGTGGACCGCGTCCAGGAGTTCCGCAAGTGCATCGAGTGCTACCTGTGCCAGGACGTCTGCCACGTCCTGCGCGACCACCGGCTGCACGAGGGCTTCATCGGCCCGCGCTTCCTGGTGCACGTGGCCGCGCTGGAGATGCACCCCCTCGACGTGGAGGACCGCCTGGAGGCGCTGCGCGCCGCCCACGGCATCGGCTACTGCAACATCACGAAGTGCTGCACGAAGGTCTGCCCGGAGGGGATCACGATCACCGACAATGCGATCATCCCGCTCAAGGAGCGGGTCGTCGACCGGTTCTACGACCCCGTGCGCAGGCTCTTCCGGATGGTCGGCGCCGGATGAGCGCGCGGGAGGAGGCGGTCATGCTGCAGCTCAAGCCCGTGACCCGGGAGGGCGTTCCCCGGGCCCTGGAGAAGGCGGAGCGGTATCGGCTCCTCAACGAGCCGGTGGAGGCGGAGAGCATCTGCCTCGACGTCCTCGCCGTCGATCCCGGGAACCAGATGGCCCTGGCCACCCTGCTCCTGGCCCTGACCGACCAGTTCGAGGAGCGCTCGGCGGACACGGTCCAGCGCGCGCGCGCGGTGCTGCCGCGCTTCCGCGGGGACTACGAGCGCGCCTACTACGCCGGCATCGTCTGCGAGCGCCGGGCCAAGGCCCACCTCAAGCACGGTAGCCCGGGGGCGGCCAGTCTCGCCTATGCCCAGTTCCAGGAGGCGATGGGCTGGTTCGAGAAGGCGGAGGCGATCCGCCCGGCCGGGAACGACGACGCCGTCCTGCGCTGGAACACCTGCGCGCGCATCCTGGACCATCGCGGCCTGGGCCCGGCGCCGCCGGACGACTCCGAGCCTCCGCTCGAGTAGGCGGCCCCGGCTCAGCGCCGCCGGATCGCCACCACCGCGGGCTGGGGCGGCGTGCGCAGCCGCCCGAACGGCCAGTTGCTGCCGCGCGGGGCGTCGGAGGCGGAGAAGCGCGTCCCCCAGCGCTCTCCCGGATGCTGCACGGAGAGGAACAGCGCGCTCTCCCCCGGCGCGAAGGCCGGCCCCGTCGCCTCCGCTTCGCAGGGGAGGGAGGCGAACTGCGACGGCCGGCCGCGGTCCGGCCCGCTCACGGGGATGCGGAACACGCCCGAGTTCTTGAAGGCCGCATAGGGCTCCTTGGCGTTGACGTGCTCGCCCGCGATGTCGGTGGCCATCCACAGGTCGCCCCGGCGGTCGATCACGAGGTTGTCGGGCTGCGTGAACACGCGCCCGGAGCGAGCAGGATCGGGCGGGCCCCCGACCGAGAAGCGCGCCCAGCGGAAGGAGCGCCCGCCCGGACCGCCGCCGTCCTCCTCGATGCGCCAGACCTCGCCGTGGAGGTTGGGCCACAGGCCCGGCCGCTCGCTGGAGGCGGTGAAGGCGACGAACACGCTGCCGTCCGCCGGGTGCACCTCGACGTCCTCGGGCCGCCCGGAAGGAGTCGCCCCCACGCAGTTCGCGGCGCGATAGGCGTCCATGAGGGCGGCCCCGAGGCTCAGGTACACGTCGCCCAGGCGCTGCGCCCCCGCCGGGATGTCCGGCTTGGGATCGCGAGGGCTGGGCACGGGATCGAGGGGGGAGTCCATGGCGATCGGGCGCCACTCCCCCGTCCCATCTTCATTGAAGCGCGCGGCGTAGAGCGTGCCCTCGGCCAGGAGCCGGCGGTTGTGCGGGCGGTCGGGCTGGTAGAGGCCGGCGCTCACGAACTTCCACACGTGCCCGCCGATCCGGTCGTCCGCCATGTACCCGGCCAGCGGCTGGCCAGGCACGGCGCGCAGGCCGACGCCCTCGTGACGGAAGCGGCCGAGGGCGGTGTGCTTGACGGGGACGGAGGCGGGGTCGTGGGGATCGACTTCGACCACCCAGCCGTAGTGCCCGCCGGGCAGGTCGAAGGGACCGCCGCGGTGGAAGCGGCCCCGCGTGTCCACCGCCTCCGGCACCCGCAGGTGGATGTTCTCCTCGCAGCTCAGGACCGTCCCCCACGGCGTGACCCCGCCCGCGCAGTTGTCGAACGTCCCCTCCACGAGCGCGACCCGCATGAGGGGCGCCGCCGGCCCGTCGACGCGGCAGCGGGTGAACGCGTCCACGCGGCGGTTGTGGGGGTCGCGCAGCAGGGCCGACCAGCCGCCCGAGACCGGATCGCGGCGCACGCGCACGACGGAGCCGCCCACGTCGCGCTTCTGGTCGTTCAGGCTCGGCCGGTGGCCGCGCAGCATGCGGAAGGTCTGCTCGTAGAGGTCGAAGGTCTGGCCGTAGAGGTCGACGCGGCGGACGGCGGGGGGCAGGCTCACGTACTCGTGGTTGACCCAGAGCAGGACGTCGTCGTCCGCGCCGAGCGGGAACACGCCGATGAAGTCGTTGTTGAAGCCGAAGCGGTCGCCGTGGCGGGTGAAGGTGTCGCCCCACTTGATCACCACGTCGTAGGTGAACCCGTCGGGCAGGACGAGTTCGTCCCGGTCGGTGGCGGCGATGGGCTCGAACTCGGCCAGCGGGGAGGGGGGCTGGTCGGGCGAAGCCAGGCGGCCGAGCGCGGTCTCCAGGGGGAGGACGAGGGCGGCGGCGCCGAGCGTCTTCAGGAACGCGCGGCGCTCCGGTTGCGGCGCCTCGTTCAACGCGCGCCCGGCGCGCCGGAGGCGGCGGGGGCGCCGAGCGAGCCGAGCTCCGTCTCCAGGCGCTCCAGGAAGAAGCCGACGTCGGTGACGAGGCCGACCGCCTGCAGGGTCCCGCGGTTCGAGAGCTTCACCGGCACCGACTCCGCCATGTCCACGCACACCGTGCGCACCCTCGCCGGCAGCAGGTTGCCCACCGCGATCGAGTGCAGGGCGGAGGCCAGCATCAGGCACATGCCGGTGCCGCGCAGGGCGTCCACGTACGCCTTCTGCGCGGCGAGGGTGTCCGTGATGACGTCCTTGAGAGGCCCGTCGTCGCGGATCGACCCCGCCAGCACGAAGGGGATCCCCTTCTTGACCGCCTCGTACATCACGCCCGAGGGGACGAGACCCGAGTCCACCGCGGCCTGGATCCCGCCCGCACGGTTGACGGCGTTGATGGTCCAGAGGTGATGCCGGCTGCCCCCCTCGATGGCGCGGCCGCTCATCTGGCAGACCCCGAGGCTCGTCTTCAGGATGGCCTTCTCGAGATCGTGGGTGGCGAAGGCGTTCCCGGTGAGCAGGACGTCCACCCAGCCCTCGCGCACGAGGCGGGCCAGGGCGGCGTCCCCTCCGGAATGGACGATGGCGGGGCCGGCCACCACCGCGATCCTCTCGCCCGCCTCCCGCGTGCGGCGCATCTCGCGCGCGCTGCCCGCGATGACGATCCCCTTGTTGGTCTCCGCGGAGACGTCGTTCGACATGAAGCCGAACACCGAGTAGTCACGGCTGCGCTCGGGGGGGCGCACCCGGATGCCCGGGCCCCGCAGGGCCACCGCCTCCCCCCTGGCCACCCGTCCCTGCTTCACGCACACGGGCCGGCCCTCGCGCAGGACGAGCGCGCAGTCCATCTTCTGGTCGACGGCGGGCTCCCAGGTGCCGTTCACGCGGACGAAGGTGTCGAAGTTCGTCGTGGAGTAGAACTCGTCGGGCAGGATCCCGTCCGCCTCCGCCGGCGCGAACCGCGCGTTCTCCACCAGGGACCTGGCCGCGCGCTTCTTCCCCTGGCCCCGGGCCGGTCCGGGTCCTTCCGTGGTGGCCCCCAGGTAGCTGAGGTCCTCCAGGATGCCGTCCACGACGTCCGGGGTCTCCGCCTTGATCGCCATGCGGAGGAACGAGGGGGCGTCGTTGCTCCTGCCGACCTTGAACTCGAGGATCTCGAAGTCGCCCCCGCCCTCCACGATCCGCGCGAACGCCTTGCGCAGGATGTCGGAGTCGATGAGGTGGCCTTCCATCGTGACGGTTTCTTCGACCATGGGTCGCCTGCCTGAGAGAGGGAATTAGAGCTTGGGGAGAGTGAGGGTCTTCTGGGCCTGGTACTTGCCCTTCTTGTCCGCGTACGAGACCTCGCAGGGCTCGTCGCCCTCGAAGAAGAGGACCTGGGCGATGCCTTCGTTGGCGTAGATCTTCGCGGGGAGAGGCGTGGTGTTCGAGACCTCGAGGGTGACGATGCCCTCCCACTCCGGCTCGAAGGGGGTCACGTTCACGATGATGCCGCAGCGCGCGTAGGTGGACTTCCCGACGCAGACGGTGAGCACGTTGCGGGGGATGCGGAAGTACTCCACGGTGCGGGCCAGGGCGAACGAGTTGGGGGGGATGATGCAGACGTCGCCCTTCACGTCCACGAACGAGCGCGGATCGAAGCTCTTGGGGTCGATGACCGTCGAGTTGATGTTGGTGAAGATCTTGAACTCGTCGGCGATGCGCACGTCGTAGCCGTAGGACGAGAGCCCGTAGGAGATCACCCCCTCGCGGACCTGCTTGTCCGAGAACGGCTCGATCATGCGCTGCTCGGTCGCCATCCTGCGGATCCAGCGGTCGGACTTGATGGACACCCACACCCCCGTCGGAGCGAGCCGCCACGCCCCCGGAAACGCCAAGGATTCCACGGATGCCCAAGGGGCGGCAAGCCGCGCCCGCGCGGGGGGACCGCCGCCTCAGGCCCGCTTGGACGAGCGGCCGGGGCGTTCCGGCGCCGGCGCCGCGGACGTCGCGTCCATCTCGGCCAGGGAGGCCCGATGGCCGGGGTCGAGCTCCAGCGCCCGGCGGAACATCGACGTGGCGCGCGTGGCCAGGCCGCGGCGGCGATAGAGCGTGCCGAGCAGGTAGTGCGCCTCCACGTGGGCGGGGTCGTCGCGCACGGCGTCCTGCAGCGCCTTCTCCGCCGCCTTCTCATGGTCGGGGACCTGCAGGAGGGCCCGCCCGAGCAGGACGCGGGCGCGTGTCCGCATCCGCCCCTCCGCCGCCTTCACGACTTCCTCGAAGAGCGTGGCCGCCTCCCAGGCCTTGCTCTCGCCGAGCCTCTCACGGCCCTGGCGCAGCGCGTCCTCGAAGTCGAGGGCGGCGGGGTGGTCCGGGGTGGCCGCCGGGCCCGGGGCGGCCGCCGGGCCCGTCGCCGCCGGCGCTTTCGTCGAGGTGCTGGCCGCGGCCGGGCGCCCCCCGCGCCCGCTCATCGCGCGATAGGCGTCGTGGAGCCGCAGGAACACCGCCTCCAGCTTCTCGCGCAGGTCGGCCAGGCCCGGCTCGTGCACGACGTCGGGGTGGAAGCGCTTGGCCAGCCGGAAGTACGCGGCCTTGAGCTCGGCCGCGGAGGCGCCGCCCGCGACCCCGAGGACTTCGTGGTCGGCCCGCCGCGCGAGTCCCTGGTACATCTCCAGGATCTCCTGTCTCCGGTCGGCGGGAGAGGCCGCCTCCGCCGCCTCCGCGCCGTACTCCAGGATGCCCGTGCACAGGAGCGCGAACAGGGCCCGCTCTCCCGTCGCCTCCCCCAGCCCGGAGGCGCGCAGGACCTCGCGCGCGGAGCGCGTGCCGTCGACGCGGGAGAGGAGCGCCGTCTCCTCGAGGCCGAGGTCCATGCGCTGGTAGAGGACGAGCGGATCGTCGCTGGCGAGCAGCACGCGGTCGAGGGAGCCGAGCGCGAAGCGCACGTCGTCCCGGCCATGCACGGCGCGCACGGCCCCGATGAGAGCCTCCGCGGTCGAGATCGCGAGCGGCCAGTCGTCGTCCAGGAACGCCTCCGGGTCCTGCTCCTGGAAGGTGTAGGTGCCGGCGCGCAGGGTGAAGACGCTGGTGAGGATGGTCCGCACGTGGAGGGCCAGGGCCTCCTCCAGGCCGTTCTCGTTCAGGACCCCCATCTCCGTCAGCACCGCCCCCAGGCGCTTCCGCTCGCGCTGCACCACCGCCAGCGCCTTCTCGAGGACGGCCGCGTCCAGCCGGCCCGCGGCCACGAGCACCGGTCCCAGGCGCAGGGCGGCCATGGAGGCTTCGCCGTACACGATGTGGCCGCTCATGAAGCGGATGCTTCGCCGCTCGTCCTTTCGGATGAAGCGGAGCATCCCCGTGCGCCGGCCGAGATAGATCTCCCGCAGGACCTCGGGGACGACGCCCGGCTCGATCACGCCCTTCACGCGCGGAATCCTCCTCGGCGCACCGTGCGCCGGAAGGTAGCCGGTCGCGGGCAGCCGCGCAACCGCCGGCGGAGCTACTGCCCGCCCTGCTCCGCGTCCCCCGCGCGGCGGCGCACGATCGGGGGCTCGTCCGCGCGCCGCAGCCGGTCGACGATGGCGAGCTTGTCGGGAAACGCGATCTTCGTGATGGTGATGCCGCAGCCGACGGGCAGGGGCGACGTGGGCTGGGACTGCCCGCCGTTCACCCAGACCACGCGGCCGACCGCGGCCACGCGCCAGCCGTCGGCGAAGACGAGGTCGAAGGCCACCGACTGCGCCAGGGGCAGCGGCGGGTCGCAGACCACGAAGAAGCCGCCGACGCTGAGGTTGGCCACCGGGAGGACACGGCCTCCGACGTCGCAAGTGACGTCCTGAAGGGAGAACCGGTCCGTGCTGAGCATTCCACCCGATTGTAGGCCGCGCCTGCTCGTGCCCGCGCGACGAATGCCTCACCTCCGTGGACGGAGTGCGGAGAGTCACTCCGGTCCCGTGCGGGCGGTCACTGGGCTACCATTGATCCGCCGCGGCCGCCGCGGCGGCGGCCGCCGTGAGGAGAGACATGAAGGGCGACGCACTGATCGAACGTCGCCAGGCGGCGGTGGCGCGCGGGGTGGCCAATGCGCACCCGATCTTCGCCGAGCGGGCCCACGGCGTGCGCCTGCGCGACGTGGACGGGCTCGAGTACCTCGACTTCACGGGCGGGATCGGCGTCCTCAACGTCGGGCACCTGCACCCCCGGGTGGTGGCGGCGGTGCAGGAGCAGCTCGCGCGCTTCTCGCACACCTGCTTCCAGGTGGCGATGTACGAGCCCTACGTGCGCCTGGCCGAGCGGCTGAACGCGCTCACCCCCGGGGGCTTCGCCAAGAAGACCATCCTGCTCACCACCGGCGTGGAGGCGATCGAGAACGCGGTCAAGATGGCGCGCGCGTTCACCGGGCGGCCCGCCATCGTGGCCTTCACCCACGGCTTCCACGGCCGCACCCTCCTGGGGATGAGCCTCACCGGCAAGGCGGGCGTGTACAAGCAGTCGTTCGGGCCCTTCGCGCCCGAGGTCTACCACGCCCCCTATCCGTACCCGTACCGGGGATGGACCACCGAGCGCGCCCTGGAGGCGCTCGGGGACCTGTTCCGGACCGTGGTCTCCGCCGACCGCGTGGCCGCCATCCTCATCGAGCCCGTGCTGGGGGAAGGCGGCTTCGTGGCCGCGCCGGTGGACTTCCTGCGCGCGCTGCGCCGCATCGCGGACGAGCGCGGGTTGATCCTGATCGCGGACGAGATCCAGTGCGGCTTCGGCCGGACGGGGCGCATGTTCGCGGTCGAGCACGCGGGGGTGGCCCCCGACCTCGTGGTGATGGCGAAGAGCCTGGCCGGCGGCTTCCCCCTCTCCGCCGTGGTGGGCCGGGCGGAGGTGGTGGATGCTCCCGCCGCGGGCGGTCTGGGCGGGACCTACGCGGGCAGTCCCCTGGCCTGCGCGGCCGCGCTGGCCGTCCTCGACGTCTTCGAGGACGAGCGCCTGCTCGACCGGGCCGTGGCCCAGGGCGGGCTGCTGGGCGCGCGCCTGGAGGAGCTCGCCGGGCGGTTCCCGCGGATCGGCGAGGTCCGTGGCCTCGGCCCCATGCTGGGCCTGGAGATCGTCGAGGACCCGGCCACGCGGGTGCCTTCCGCCGCGCGCACCCGCCGCGTCCTGGACCTGGCCCGGGAGAGGGGCCTGCTCCTCCTGCGATCGGGCACGCACGACAACGTGATCCGGCTGCTCGCGCCGCTCATCGCCACCGAAGAGGACCTGGAGCGCGGGGCCGCGATCCTGGCCACCGCGCTCGCCGACGCCCTGGGGGACGACCAGCCGTGACCCACATCCAGCTCCGCACCGCGATCCCGGGCCCACGCAGCCTCGCCTTGAACGAGCGCCGCGCCGCCGCCGTCTCCCGCGGCCTGGCCCAGGCCAGCCCGATCGCGGTGCGCCGGGCCCGGGGCGCCCTGGTGGAGGACGTCGACGGCAACGTGCTCATCGACCTCGCGGGCGGCATCGGGGTGCTCGCGGTCGGGCACACCGCGCCCGAGGTGGTGGAGGCGGTGCGCGCGCAGGCGGGCGAGCTCGTGCACATGTGCCCGATCGTCGCCAACTACGAGGCGTACGTGGAGCTGGCGGAGGAGCTCAACCGCATCACGCCGGGCGCGTTCGCCAAGAAGACGATCCTGGCCAGCGGGGGCGCGGAGGCGGTCGAGAACGCGGTCAAGCTCTCGCGCGCGTTCACCGGGCGCGCGGGCATCATGGTCTTCGAGGGCGCGTACCACGGCCGCACGAACCTCACCATGGCCATGACCAGCAAGTACGCGCTCTTCAAGAAGGGGTTCGGGCCGTTCGCGCCCGAGGTGTACCGGCTGCCCGCGCCGAACCCGTATCGCCCGCCGGGTGGCCTGAGCGTGGAGGCGGGCCTGGCCGGGGCCTGCGACAACCTCGACCATGCCCTGATCGCGCACGTGGACGGGAGCGGGTTGGCCGCCGTGGTCATCGAGCCCGTGCTGGGCGAGGGCGGGTTCATTCCCGTGCCCGCGCCGTTCCTCGCGAAGATCCGGGAGGTCTGCGACCGCACGGGGGCGGTCATGGTCGTGGACGAGGTGCAGTCGGGCTTCGGCCGCACCGGCCGCCTCTTCGCGATCGAGCACTCCGGCGTGGTGCCCGACCTCGTCGTGAGCGCGAAGAGCCTGGGCGGGGGCATGCCGATCAGCGCGGTGACGGGACGGGCGGAGATCCTGGACGCGCCGCACGTGGGCGGCGTCGGCAGCACCTACGGGGGCAACCCCGTGGCCTGCCGCGCGGCCCTGGCCGCCATCGGTCTCCTCCGGCGTCCTTCGATGCTGGCGGAGGCCGCGCGCGTGGAGGCGGCGGTGCGGCGCATCTTCGACGCCCTGGCCCGCGAGGTCCCCGCCATCGGCGACGTGCGCGGCCTGGGCGCGATGATGGCGGTCGAGTTCGTGAAGGACCGCGCGACCAAGGAGCCGTGGCCGGAGATCGTCCTGGAGGCGGTGCGGCGCGCGGCCGCGCGCGGCGTCGTGATCATCCGCGCCGGGCTCTACTCGAACTGCCTGCGCTTCCTTCCTCCGCTGGACATCCCCGACGACGTGCTGGAGGAAGGGCTGCTCGCGGTGGCGGCGGCGGTGCGCGAGGCGGCCCGGGCGCTGGAGGCCCGTGGCTGAGGTCCTCCGCTCGAGCGTGGACGGGCGGTTCGCGGTCGTCCGGACCGACGAGGGCATGGCCGACGAGCTCGCCGCCATCCAGCAGGCCTGCTTCCCAGAGCTGAACCCCGCCGATCTCATCCGCGCCGAGCACTACCGCGCACACCTCCGGGTGTTTCCGGAAGGACAGCACGCGGTGGTGGAGAGGGCCAGCGGGCGGCCGGTTGCCTCCTCGACCGACTTCCGCACCACCATCGACTTCGCCCACTACCAGCATCGATACATCGAGGCCGTGGCCGGGAACTGGCTCCGCAACCACCAGCCGGACGGGATCTGGCTCTACGGGGCCGACATCGGCGTCCATCCCGATTTCCGCGGCCGCGGGCTGGCCACGCTGCTCTACGGCGAGCGCCAGGACCTCGTCCGCCGCCTGGGCCTGGCCGGACACGTGGCGGGCGGGATGCCCAAGGGATACCACCGCCATCGCGACGTGATGGCCATCGAGGCCTACGTCGCCCAGGTCGTCCGCGGCGAGATCCAGGACGCGACGCTGTCGGTGCAGCTGCGCCGCGGCTACAACGTGTACGGGATCATCCCGGACTACCTCGACGATCCCTCCAGCGCGAACTACGGGGTGCTGATCGTCTGGCGGAACCCCGACCGGACATGACCGCCGATCTCCTGATCCACGGCGGCACCATCCGGACCATGGACCCCGCCCGGCCGCTCGTGGAGGCCCTGGCCGTCGCCGACGGCCGCGTCACCGCCGCGGACGCGCTCTCCGAGGTCGCCCCCCTGGCCGGCCCCGGCACCCGCCGGGTCGACCTCGCCGGCGGCACCCTGGTGCCCGGGTTCAACGATGCCCACGTCCACGTCTGGAAGATCGGGCAGCTCCTGACCAGCGTCATCGACCTCCGCGGCTCGACGTCGCTCTCGGACATCGACCGGAGGGTGAGGGACAAGGCGGCGCAGGCGGGCCCGGGCGCCTGGGTGGTCGGTCGCGGCTGGAACGAGGCGGCGCTGCGCGAAGGGACCGGACCCGACCGCGCCTTCCTGGACACGGCCGCGCCCCGCAACCCGGTCGTGCTCACGCGGACCTGCGCGCACATCCACGCCGTCAACACGTCCGCGCTGCGCCGCGCCGGCGTGGACGAGGCCACGGCCGCGCCCTCCGGGGGACGGCTCGACCTCGCCCGCGGCCTCCTGTACGAGACGGCCTGGGGCCTCGTGCAGCGCGCGATCCCGGCGCCCACGCCCGCGGACTACGAGGAGTGGATCCTGGCCGGCGCCCGTTACCTGGGCAGTCTGGGCATCACGAGCGCGACCGACGCCGCCGTCGATCCTCCGCTCTACGCGGCCTATCGCCGACTGGACGACGAAGGCCGGCTGCCGTTGCGCGTCAACCTCCTCCATCTCTTGAAGCCGGACCTGGGCGGCGAGCCGTATCCGCTGCCCTCACCCGTGAGAGGGCCACGCCTGCGCTGCGACACCGTCAAGCTCTTCGCGGACGGCGGGCTCTCGGGGAGCACGGCCGCCGTCTCCCTCCCCTATCGCGGCCAGCCGGAGGATCGCGGCCTCCTGCGCTTCGAGACGGGCGAGCTCCACGCGCTCGCGCGCACGGCGCGGCGCGCCGGGTATCGCCTGGCCGTCCACGCCATCGGGGACCGCGCGCTCGACCAGGTGCTCGAGGTCTACGGCCGCCTCGCCCATGAGGAGCCGGACGGCCCGCCCCATCGGATCGAGCACTTCGGCATCGCGCTCCCCCGGCACCTGGAGGCCGCGCGCGCGCTGCGGGTCCAGGTGGTGACGCAGCCGGCGTTCGTCCGGGAGCTGGCGGGCAACTTCCGGCGCTCCCTGCCCGGGCCCCTCCTCGACCGCTGTTATCCTTTCCGGGCGATGATCGAGGCGGGGCTGACGGTGGCGTTCTCGAGCGACGGGCCGGTGGTCCACGACGTCTCACCGCTGGCGGGCATGGCGGCGGCCGCCCTGGACACCCTCGATCCCGTCCAGCGCGTCGAAGTCGCGGACGCGCTCGCCGCCTACACGACGGCGGGAGCGATCGTCCAGGGTGACGAGGACAACCGTGGCCGGCTCCGCCCCGGATTCTGGGCGGACGCCGTCGTCCTCGACCGCGACCCCCTTGGCGTGCCGCCGGCCGAGCTTTCCCGTCTCCAGGTCCAGACGCGTTTCGTTGGCCAATCCGCAAGAGGTGAGTCATGACCGATCGACCGTCCTGGCCGCGCCAGGCCTTCGTGGCCGGAGAATGGCGCTCCACCGCGCGCACCTTCCCCGTGCGCAACCCTGCCACCGGCGAGACGCTGGCCGAGGTCGCGGACTGCGGCGCGGACGAGGCGCACCGCGCGCTGGAAGCCGCGGTGGAGGCCTTCCCGGCCTGGAAGGCCACGCCGGGCGCGGAGCGCTCCCGCATCCTGCGCAAGTGGTGCGACCTCATGACCGGGCAGGCGGAGCCGATCGCGAAGACGATGACCCTCGAGATGGGCAAGCCCATCCTCGAGTCGCGCGGCGAGGCCAGGTACGCGGCCTCCTTCGTCGACTACTACGCGGAGTCCGCGCGGCGCATCGGGGGCGAGCTCCTCCCCGCGCCCTTCCCCCACAAGCGGTTCCTCGTCCGCCACGAGCCGGTGGGGCCCGCCTACGGCATCACCCCCTGGAACTTCCCCGCCGCCATGGTCACGCGCAAGGCCGCGCCCGCGCTGGCCGCCGGCTGCCCGTTCATCCTCAAGCCGGCCGAGCAGTCGCCGCTGACCGCGCTGCTGCTCGCCCAGCTCTGGGAGCAGGCGGGGGGGCCCAAGGGCGTGTTCCAGGTGCTGCCCGCCCTGGATCCGGTGCCGATGTCGCAGGTGCTCATCTCCGACGCGCGCATCCGCAAGCTCACCTTCACCGGCTCCACCGACGTCGGCCGGCTCTTGTATTCACAGGCCGCGCAGACCTTGAAGCGCGTCTCCCTGGAGCTGGGCGGCAACGCGCCCTTCCTCGTCTTCGAGGACGCGGACATGGAGAAGGCGGCCAAGGAGGTCGTGCTCTCGAAGTTCCGCAACACCGGACAGACCTGCATCTGCACGAACCGCGTGCTGGTGCAGGAGTCGATCCAGCCCCGGTTCACGGAGGCCTTCTCCGACCTCACCGCCTCCCTCAAGGTCGGCGATCCCATGCTCGAGGAGACCCAGATCGGGCCCCTGGTCGACCAGCAGGGCTACACGAAGGTGCGCATGGCGGTCGAGGATGCGGTGGCCAAGGGCGCGACCGTCACCGTGGGTGGCGAGCCTCGAGGCGGCCTCTTCTACGCCCCCACCGTGATCACCGGTGTCCGGCGCGGCATGAAGGTGCTCGACGAGGAGACGTTCGGACCCGTCGCTCCCGTGGCCGGCTTCCGGGACGAGGCGGACGCCATCGCAATGGCCAACGCCACCGGCTACGGCCTGGCCGGCTACATGTGGACGCGCGACCTCGGGCGCGCCTTCCGGGTCTCGGAGGCGCTGGAGTACGGCCTGGTCGGCGTCAACGACGCCGTCCCCTCCGCGATGGCCCCGCACGCGCCCTTCGGCGGGATGAAGGACTCCGGCGTGGGCCGCGAGGGCGGACCCTGGGGCCTCGACGAATACCTGGAGGTCAAGCTGATCTCGATGGGCCTCTTCTAGGACCGCGGGGGGCCGCCGGACGGAAGAGAGGCCAGCAGGCCCAGGAGGCCTTCGGGATCCACGGGCTTGACGATGTGGGTGTCGAAGCCAGCCTCTCGGGACAGGCGGCGGTCCTCTTGTTGTCCCCAGCCGGTCACCGCCACCAGGATCAGATCCCTTCCCCATGGCTGTTCCCGGATGCGGCGGCACACTTCATAGCCGTTCAACCGGGGCAGACCGATGTCGAGGAGCACCACGTCGGGCCGGAGCCGCTCCGCGGCTTCCATGGCCTGCAGTCCGTCATGGGCGGTGTGCGTCTCGTGGCCGCCCAGCTGCAACAGCATGGCGAGCGATTCCGCGCCGTCCTCGTTGTCGTCGACGATCAAGACGCGACGGCGCGCCGCTTTCGGCGCCACGCCGCCCGCCTTCCTCGGTTCCGGCCTCGGAGCTTCGGCCAGGGTCGGCAGACGAACCACGAACTCACTCCCGTGGCCGAGGCCCTCGCTTCTCGCTTGCACGGTCCCGCCGTGCATCTCGACCAGCGCCTTCACCAGCGTGAGGCCGATGCCCAACCCATCGCGCGAACGCTCCCGCGACGTATCCACCTGCGTGAACATGTCGAAGAGCCGCGGAACCTCCTCGGCGGCGATGCCGACGCCGCTGTCCCGCACGCGGATCACGGCCTGGTCCACGTCGCGCTCCGCGGACAGCCAGATGTGACCGCCGTCGTCGGTGAACTTGGAGGCGTTGCTCAGGAGGTTGCCCACCACCTGGGCCAGCCGCGCCGCATCGGCCTGGAGATAGACGGGCTCGGACGGCCGCGTGACCGTCAGCTCCTGGCTCCGGCCTTCGTAGGGCGCGCGGGCCGCTTCGACCGCCTGGTCCAGGATGGGCGCGAGCTCGACCTGCCCCTTGCGCAGCTCGATCTTGCCCTGCGTGATGCGGCTCATGTCGAGCAGGTCGTCCACCAGGCGGGCCACCTGGCCGACCTGGCGCTCCAGCATCTCGGATGCCGCCTGGACCGCTTGGCCGTCGCTGCCTTCCCGACGCAGGACGTGCACGGCGTTGCTGATCGCGGCCAGCGGATTGCGCAGCTCGTGCGCCAACATCGCCAGGAACTCGTCCTTGCGCCGGTCGGCTTCGGACAGGTCCGCGGCCAGGCGTTCGCGGTCGGCCTCCGCCCGCTTCCGGTCGGTGATGTCGGTGCCGGTCGGAGCCAGGAAGATCACGCGGCCGGTCTGGTCCCGGATCGGGAGGATGGTGACGTCGGCCACGCGCTGGCTGCCGTCCCCGACGAAGAAGGGCATCTCCGCCCGGAACGCGTCGCCCGCGGCGGCCTGTGCGGAGCCGGCCTCGATTCGCGCCGCCACCGCCGCCGAGGGAGCCCACCACGGCCCTTCCCAGAACGGCTTGCCGATGATCTGCTCCTTCGTGTAGCCGCACCCTTCCGAGGACGATTGGTTCGCCTCGAGGATGGTGCCGTCCACGGCCATGATTCCGGCGAAGAGCGCGCCCTGTTCGAAGAAGGCCTGGAACTTGGCGTTCGCTGCCGCCGCTTCCGCGAGCAACTGGCGCTCGCGCTCCTCGGCCTGCCGCTGACGGGTGACGTCCCGCACGATCTTGGATGCCCCGACGACGTGACCCGCGTCGTCCTTGATGGGCGAGATCGTGAGAGACACGAGGATGCGCTGGCCGTCGCTCCGCAGCCGCTCGGTCTCGAAGTGGTCGATCCGCTGGCCCGCTTTCAGACGGGCGACGATGTGGTCCTCCTCCGCGATGCGGTCAGGGGGGATGACCAGGGAGATGTGGCGGCCCACGGCCTGCCCCGCCGTATGGCCGAAGAGCCGCTCGGCGGCCGCGTTCCAGCTCTGGATGACCCCATCCAGTGACTTGCCGATGATGGCGTCGTCGGAAGACTCCACGATCGACGCCAGCAGACGAGCGGTCAGGAGCCGGCCGGCCTTGTCCTGGTCCAGACGCCGCTGCGCGGTGACGTCCCGGAAGATCAGCACGCATCCGGACACGTCGCCGCCTTCGTTCCGGATCGGCGCCGCGCTGTCGTCGATCGGCCGCTCGCTGCCGTCTTTCCGGATCAGCACCGTGTGATTCGCCAGGCCGACCACGACTCCGTCCCGAAGCGCCGTCGTCGCCGGGCTCTCGACCGGCCGACGGGTCTCCTCGTTGACGATCCGAAACACCGCGTCGAGCGGCTGACCCAGGGCATCCGCACGGATCCAGCCCGTGAGCGACTCCGCCACGTCGTTCAAGTAGGTGATGCGGCCTTCGTTGTCGGTCGTCATGACCGCGTCGCCGATGCTGTGCAGCGTCACCCGCAACAATTCGCGCTGCTCGCTGGCCCGAGCCTGGGCCCCTCGCATCGCCTCGCCGAACCCGATGATGAGGGAACAGGTGAAGAGGTAGGCCACGAGGCCGACCAGGTTTCCGACCTGGTCGAGGCGAAGCGTTCCTCGAGGTGGGATGAACAGATAGTCGCAGGCCAGGTAGCCGAGGATGGCCGCTCCGACGGCGGGACGGTAGCCGCCGACCCACACCGCGGCGGCCACGGCGCCGAACAGCGTGACGAGTGGCAGCGCATCACCCATCAGCGGGTCGAGCAGCCAGCGGAGGAGCACGGCCCCGGCAAGGGCGGCGACGGCCAGGGCGTAGGCACGGGCCGGGCTTCCCACGTCTCGATTATTTATCAGCTCGTTCCGCGCGACAGGCCCGTGCGCGTAGTCTCGGCCGGCCCTCCGCGCCGGAAGACCAGGCGGACGGTCCCGAACACCACCTCGTCACCGTCCGTCACCGTCACCGCGCCCGCGGCGCGCACGCCGTTGACCCAGGTCCCGTTCTTGCTGCCCAGGTCCTCCACCGTGGCCACGCCGCCGTCGATGCGGACGCGCGCGTGCACGCGCGAGACCCGCTCGAAGGGGAGCTGGACACCGCAGTCGCGGCCGCGTCCCACCAGGGTCTCCCCTTCGGGGATCGGGTACTCGCGGTCCTTTCCGACGAGGGCGCCGGCCAGGGTGGCCACGGGTCCGGGCTCCTCCGCGCGCACCGTGCCCGCGAAGGCGTAGCCGAACCGGGGGACGGTCCGGATGAGCCGCGCCTCCGCCGCGGTGTCCCCGATCGCCTTCCGGGCCTCGCTCACCACCCGGGCCAGGCTCGTGTAGCCGACGTGGGTCTCGGGCCAGAGCGCGTCGCGCAGGTCGGTCTGCGGTAGCGCGCGCGGCCGGGCCGCCAGCAGCAGGAGGAGCAGCTCCAGGGCCTGGGGCGAGAGCGGCACCACGCGGCCGGCGCGGCGCAGCTCGCGCGCCTCGACGTCCAGCACGCAATCCCCGAAGCGATGGCGCAAGACGGGCGAGACCTTAGCCGAGCGGGTCCACCGGCGGCAAGCCCACCAGCGGCCCGAATCAACGATTCCGATAGGTTTCCGAAACCCGCGGCGGCGGGCGCGGCCGAGATTGAGAGTGGAATTCCGGCGCGCTTGATCCACCGCCTGGCCAGGCGGCTCCCCATGAAAGGAGCCGCTCGTGTCCCCATCGCCGGTCGTCCGCGGAGCCGCCGGCTTCGCCCTCGTCGTCCTCTCCCTGACGGTTGCGCGGCCGGTGGCGGCCGCGGGGATGGTCACGCCGCACGCCCTCAGCGCCTACGACGGCGGGGTCGTCCAGCGGGCGGCCCAGGCCGCCCGCGAGCGCCTGCGGGCGCCGGGGTGCGAGGCGGTCGTGGACGAGTTCAAGGACGACGACGGGCGCACGCTGAGGGAGGTCCTCGAGGGACAGGGCTCCACGATCGCCCTTCGCCTCGACGCGATCCGCTTCGTGGACGCCTCGGAGTCTTCGCTCTGCCGGTCCTCGCAGACGATCGCCTTCGCGGTCCGGAAGAGCCCCCTCGTCTACGTCTGTCCCCGGACCATGGAGAAGACCCAGCTCCGCCAGCCCGGGAGGGTGCAGGCCGTCGTCATCCACGAGCTGCTCCACACCATAGGCCTCGGCGAGAACCCGCCGACCTCGACCTACATCACGAGCCGGGTGGAAGCGCGCTGCCTCTCCACGAATTGACAGGGCCCCACGGACGCGTAAGATCCGCGGCCAGCCCCAAAGGTCCCCTCCCTCCACCGACGCTCGAGAGGAGTGCTCCATGCGGCCATCCCTGTCCACCGTGGCCGTGCCCGTGCTCGCCCTGGTCTGGGCCGGCCCGGCGGCCGCCCAGACCTGCGGCAACTTCGTCCGTGAAGCGGGCGAGCAGTGCGACGACGGCAACACCCGCAACCTCGACGGCTGCGACGCGAGCTGCCGCTTCGAGCAGACGCATCGGATGACCGCCCTGAAGCTCCGGCAGACGGCGGACGGGGCGTGCACGGCCGGCGCGTTCGGGAGCGCCTTCCATCCCCTCGCCTTGGCCCAGGTCCAGGCCGCCATCGACAACACCGTGGCGAGTGGTGGCACTTCGGTCCTGCTGCACTTCCGGGGACTGGACGACCTGGCTGGACTGAGCGATCCCGCGCTGCAGCTCGGCCTGCTCAGCGCCACGCCGCTCACCCCGGGCTCGACGGGCTACAACGGCACGAGCGACCTCGATTGGTGGTACGCCGCGGACCCGGGGATGACGGACGGACAGCACCTTCCGGTCTCGGAGCTCGCGGCGAGCATCACCTCCGGCACGCTCACCGCCGGCCCCGGCCACGCCACGATCAAGCTCCCGCTGACCTTCGAGCCCACTTCCGTGGCCTTCTCGTCGCTCGTCGTCACGCTGCCGGTCGGCTCCAGCTCCCTGCCCACCTCCTCGGCCGGGGGGTTCGGGCCGGGCCACGAGCCGTACGAGCACCTCGATCCCGCGCTGCCGAGCTTCGCCACCGGGGGAGTGGCCAACACCAACTGGGCGACGTTCTGCGGCGACATCAGCGCCGCCTCGCTCGCCGCCGCGCCCGCCCCGCCCGCGTTGCTCCCGGGCGGTGGTGCGGCCTGCGATCAGGGCTACAGTGTCGTGAACACGCTCCTCGACATCCTGGTCGGCGGCTGCCACGCATTCGGGGTCAACGCCATCGCGCCGACGCAACCCGACCGCGGGGATCCGAGCGCACCGGATGCCGGCGCGGGGCCACCCTACACGCTCGCCGCCAATGGCCAGCATGTCGTCGACACCTGCCGGGACGCGGGCAACAACCTCGTGCCCCTGAACGCCTGCCTGGCCGACGCGGCCTATTCCAGCCATTGGAAGTTCACGAGCGACCGCGTGATCGCCGGCGACGATCGCCTGCTGGCGGACGGGTTCGAGTCGGGCGACACGGCGGCCTGGTCCGCCGCCGCCACCGACGGAGGCGACCTCACGGTCACGCCGGCCGCCGCCCTCAACGGGACCTCGCAGGGCCTCCAGGGCGTGGTCGACGACACCAGCTCGCTGTTCGTGAGGGACGACGGCCCGGAGGACGAGAACCACTACCGCGCCCGGTTCTGGCTCGACCCCAGCGCGTTCGATCCGGGGGAGGCCAGCGGGGCCTTCCGCACGCGCGTGTTCATCGGGTTCGAGGACAACCCGACGCGTCGGGTCTTCGCGGTCGTGCTCAAGCGCCAGGGCGGGCAGTACAGCATCCGGGGACGCGCGCGGCGTGACGACGACAGCCAGGCCGACACCGCGTTCTACCCGATTCCCGCCGGCCCGAACGAGATCTTCGTCGAGTGGATCCGCTCCAGCGGCGCCGGGGACGGCCTCTTCCGCCTCCACATCGAAGACGGAACGATGGGCGGCTCGGGCGAGACCCTGACCGGGCTGGCCAACGCCCGCAGCTCGATCGACTCCGTCCGGCTGGGGGCGCTCAGCGTGAAGGCCGGGGCCTCGGGCACGCTCTTCTGGGACGAGTTCCTCTCCCGCCGCCGCGGAAACACGAACTAGAAGGAGTACTCGTTCCGGGACGAGTTGCTTCAACCACTACTTGAGGCGCCGTCCCCGCCACCGGCGGCGTCAGCGCTCCGGGACGCGCGGTCGGGACCGAGGCGGGCAGCCCTCACGGACGACGTCGTAGCGGGAGAAGACCGGCCAGGCGGCGGCATCGACGACGTGGAGCAGCGCGCAGGGCGAGTACTTGGTGACGGAGACGACTCCTCCGTCGACTTTCAGCAGCACGTGATCCGGCCATCCGTCGGCGGGGAGGACGAGGAGGATCTCGTGCACGGCGCGGCGCCGCCAGTCGCGGTTCTTCGCGTCCATGACCCGGACCTCGCGCGGAGCGGCGAACCGGGCCCACACGCGCGAGGGGGCGGCGAGCGCCTTCGGCCATCCAGCGGCGGGCCGCACGTAGTCCGTCGAGTTCACCGACGACGACTCCACGAGCGCGACCAGTGCCTGCGCGAGCGCCTCCCGGTCCGGAAGCTCGACCGGCCGGCCGTCGCGGACCGCCTGGACCTCGACGGCGCCGGCCGCCGAGAGGGCCAGCGCGGCCAGGACTCCGCCGGCGATCACGCGCCGGGACGCCGGAGGTCGATGCCGGGGAAGAAGTAGCCGATCTCGAAGCGCGCGGTCTCGGGGGCGTCCGAGCCGTGGATGCAGTTGGCCTCGATCGAGGTGGCGAAGTCCTTGCGGATGGTGCCGGGGGCGGCCTTGGCCGGATCGGTGGCCCCCATCAGCTCGCGCAGCCGGGCGATCGCGTCCTCGCGCTCGAGGACCATCGTGAGGCACGGCCCGCTGGACATGAACTCGGTCAGGCTCGCGAAGAACGGCCGCTGGCGGTGCACGTCGTAGAAGCCCTCGGCCTCCGCGCGGGTCAGGCTGCGCAAGCGCACGGCGACGAGCCGGAAGCCTGCCTTCTCGATGCGGGACAGGATCGCGCCCGCCTGGGCCGCCTTCACGGCGTCCGGCTTGATGATGGAGAAGGTTCGTTCGATGCTCATGGACCCTAGTGTCCCTTGGACTTCAGGACCTTCGCCACGGCGGCGCCGATGTCCGCCGGGGACTTGACCACCTGGATGCCGGCCGCGCGCATCGCCTTCATCTTCTCGGCCGCCGTGCCCTTCCCGCCCGCGATGATGGCCCCCGCGTGCCCCATGCGGCGGCCGGGAGGCGCGGTCTGCCCGCAGATGAAGCCGACCACCGGCTTCTTCACGTGCTTCTTGACGTAGGCGGCTGCCTCTTCCTCCGCGTTGCCGCCGATCTCGCCGATCATGACGATCGCCTGCGTGCCCTTGTCCTTGTTGAACAGCTCGAGGGCCTGCGTGTGGTTGGTGCCGATGATGGGATCGCCCCCGATCCCGATGCACGTGGACTGGCCGATCCCGAGGGAGGTGAGCTGGTGGACGGCCTCGTAGGTCAGCGTCCCGCTGCGCGAGACCACGCCCACCGCGCCCCCCTTGTGGATGTGGCCGGGCATGATGCCGACCTTGCACTTCTCGCCCGGGGAGATGATGCCGGGGCAGTTGGGGCCGATGAGGCGCGTGCCCCTGCCCTTCAGGTACTCCGCCACCTTCACCATGTCGAGGGTCGGCACGCCCTCCGTGATGCAGACGACGACCGGGATGCCGGCGTCCGCCGCCTCCATGATGGCGTCGGCCGCCCCCGGCGGGGGCACGAAGATCATGGACACGTTGGCGCCCGTCTTCCGTACCGCCTGCTCGACGCTGTCGAAGATCGGGAACCCCTCGATCGTGCTGCCGCCCTTGCCCGGGGTGACCCCGCCCACGACCTTCGTCCCGTAGTCGCGGCACCCGATCGCATGGAAGGTGCCGTGCTTGCCCATCCCCTGCACCAGCACGCGCGAGCTGCGGCCCACGAGCACGCTCACTGCGCGCCCCCGGCGGCGGCCACGACCTTCTTCGCGGCCTCGGTCATGCCGTCGGCGGTGATGAAGTTGAGCCCCGACTGCCGCAGCATCTCCTTGCCCCTCTCCTCGTTGTTCCCCTTCATGCGGATCACCACCGGGGCCTGCACGCCCAGGTCGCGCACCGCCGCGATCACGCCCTCCGCCAGCACGTCGCAGCGCAGGATGCCCCCGAAGATGTTGATGAGGACGGCGCGCACGTCCTTGTCCATCATCAGGATCCGGAACGCGTTGCGGATCTGCTCCGCGTTGGCCCCCCCGCCCACGTCCAGGAAGTTCGCGGGCGACCCGCCCGCCAGCTTGATGATGTCCATCGTGGCCATGGCCAGGCCGGCCCCGTTGACCATGCATCCCACGGCGCCGCCCTCGAGCTTGATGTAGTTGAGGCCGAACTTGGAGGCCTCCACCTCGAGCGGATCCTCCTCGTCGAGGTCGCGCAGCTCCTTGAGCTCGGGGTGGCGGTAGAGCGCGTTGTCGTCGAAGTTGATCTTGGCGTCGAGGGCGAGGAGGGTGCCGTCCTTCGTCATCAGGAAGGGGTTGATCTCGAGCAGCGAGCAGTCCACGGACTCGAAGGCGCGGTAGAGCGACTGCATGAAGGGCACGGCCCGGGGCAGCGTGGCCGCGGGCAGCGCGAGGGCGAAAGCGAGCTTGCGCGCCTGGAACCCCTGGAACCCCACCGCCGGGTCCACCGGCTCCTTGAGGATGGCCCGGGGGTTCTTCGCCGCCACCTCCTCGATGTCCATCCCCCCCTGGGAGGAGGCCATGAAGACGGGCGCTCCCGTGGCCCGGTCGACCACGATCGCGAGATACATCTCCCGCGAGCCGTCGAGGTCCATCCCCTGCTCGATGAGGAGGCGGCGCACCACCCGCCCTTCCGGGCCCGTCTGGTGCGTGTGCAGCGTGCGGCCGAGCATGGCCTTGGCGATCGGCTCGACGTCAAGGGCGGTCCGCGCCAGCTTGACGCCCCCCGCCTTGCCACGCCCGCCGGCGTGGATCTGGGCCTTGACGACCACGGGGAAGCCCAGCTCCCTGGCCGCCTTGACCGCCTCGTCGACGCTGTAGGCCACCTTGCCCTTGGGCACCGGCACCCCGTACGAGGCAAGGACCTGCTTTCCCTGGTACTCGTGGATCTTCAATGGTGTCCTCGCTCCGTGTGGGACTTCGTATCGCGGCTCGGCGCGAGTGAGTCGCGCCTCGCCGACGGAGGAAACGCTTCGCTGCGGAAGACGCACATCGGGATCAGCCTCCCGGCCGCGGCGAGGATCGCGGCCCCGGTGTCACGCTCGCTTCAGCGCGGAATGTCCGATGATAGTGAGCGCGCGGGAGGCGCGTCAACCGCGCCGGCGCGCGACGGCAGGTTGACGCGGGAGGGGCGGCGACGTAGTAGTCGGCGGTGCGTCGCGCCGCCGCCTTTCTCGCGCTGGCCCTCGTCGCCCTGGCCTCGGTCGCCGCCTGGAGGCGGGGCGTCTTCCCCGCGCGCCGGTCGGCCGGACGCGTCGTCTTCCTCGGCCTCGACGGCGCCGACTGGCAGATCCTCGACGAGCTGATCCGGAAGGGGGCGATGCCCCGCCTGGCGCGGGTGGTGGCGGAAGGGCGGGCCGGCATCCTGCTCACCGAGCACCCGCCACTCTCGCCGCTCGTGTGGACGACGATGATGACCGGCCACGGCCCTCTCCAGCATCGCATCCTCGACTTCACGCGGCTCCACCCCGGGACCCTCGAGCGCGAGCCGATCACGAGCGACGAGCGGCGCGTGCCTGCGCTCTGGAACATGGCCGCCCAGCGCGGCCGGCGCTCGGCCGTGCTCGGGATGTGGGCGACGTATCCGGCGGAGCGGGTCCCGGGCGTGGTCGTCTCCGACCGCCTCTTCTCCTTCCAGGCGGGCGCGGGGGGCGGTCCGGGCATCGTGTGGCCCGCCGACCGCGCGGGCTGGGCGCGCTCCGCGCTGGAGGCGACGGACGCGGAGACGGGCTTCGAGGCCGTGCGGGCGATGGTGCCGTCGCTGGACCGGCCCGAGTACGACCGCCTCGCCGGCTCGCCGCAGGCCTGGTCCCACCCGATCACCGCGCTGCGCCGGATCCTGGTCGAGACGGGCGTCTACGAGCGCCTGGGCCTGGACGTTCTGCGCGAGGCTCCGCCGGATCTGACCATCCTGTACGTCCAGGGCACGGACGCCGTCGGCCACGTGTTCGCGCCCTTCACGCCGCCGCGCGGGGCGGGCGTCTCCGCCGCGGATGCCGAGCGGTACGCCGCGGTCCCGGAGGCCTACTTCCGCCGCGTGGACGCCCTGGTCGGCGCGGTCCAGGACGCGGCCGCCCGCGCCGGCGCGTCGCTCATGATCGCGTCCGATCACGGCTTCCGCTGGAAGGGGGACCGGCCGGCGACGTCGGGCATGGCCACGGCGACGGCGGGCGAGTGGCATCGCGACGAGGGCCTCTACGTCCTTTGGGGACCCCGCGTGACCGCGCCGGCGGGCGGGGGAAGGGAACGAGGACACGTCGGGCAGGTGTGCGCGACGGTGCTCGCGCTGCTCGGCCTTCCGCCCGGACGCGGGCTCGCCGGGCCGCCCCTTCCGGGCACGCCCGGACCCGACGCGGGGACGACCGCGGTCGATTACGACGCCGGCTTCCGTCCGGCCGATGCCGCCCCCGCGGCGGCGGACGCGTCCGAGCAGATCGAGAAGCTGCGTGCCCTCGGCTACATCGGTCCCGGCGATGGACCGACGGCCGGCACGAACGAAGGCCCGCCGGCCGCGCCCGCCCGCGGAGTCGAGGACGCGACGCGCACGGCCGCCTCCTTCAACAACGAGGGGCTGATCCTGGCCGAGCAGGGCCAGGCCGCCGCCGCGCGCTCGGCCTTCGAGCGCGCGCTGGCGCGGGATCCGACCCTCGCCTCCGCGCGCTGGAACCTGAGCGACCTCCTCTGGAGCAACGGCGAGGGCGAGCGCGCGGATGCCCTCCTCGTCGCGGCCCTCGACGGCTCCCCGGAATCGCTCGCGCGCCTGCGCGCCCGCCTGCGTGCCCGGCAGGCCGCGGCGGGCACGGAGGCGGCCTTCGCGCTGCTCGGGCGGGCAGTGGCCGCCCGGCCGAAGGATCCGGCGTTGCGTCTGCTGCGCGGCCGGACGGAGCTCGAACGGTCCGACTGCCGGTCCGCCCTCGCCGATTTCGAGGAGGCCGCGCGCGGCCAGCCGCGAGACCCGATCGCCCAGGCGTCGGCCGGCCTCGCCCGTCTCTGCCTCGGCGACACCGCGGGCGCGCGTCGCGCGTTCGTGCGCTCGCTGGCCCTCGACCCCGCGCAGCCGGAGGTGCGGAAGTACCTCGAGGGGACGAACTGAGAGCTTCTCCGCCCTCCGGCCGGTGTGGTAGCGTGCGCACAGCCGCCGCCGCCCGGCGAGCGAGGAGGTCTCATGCGGTGGACGGGTCCTTCCATCCTCGTCGTCGCCTCCCTGGTCGCCTGGCCGGCCGCCCTCCGCGCGCAGACGACGGGCAGCCTCGCCGGACGCGTCACCGACCCCTCGGGGGGCGTGCTGCCGGGGGCGAGCGTCGAGGCGAAGAGCCCTTCCCTGCAGGGCGTCCGCAGCACGGCCGCCGACACCACCGGCGTCTACCGGCTATCCCTGCTCCCCCCCGGCACGTACTCGGTCACCTTCACCCTGAGCGGCTTCACCTCGCGGACCGTGGACGGCGTGCGCGTCGGCCTCGACAAGGACACGGTCCTCGACGCCACGATGGCGCTCGCCACCATGAAGGAGGCCGTCACCATCATCGCGGAGGCGCCGGTGGTGGACACCACCACGACCACGCTCGGACAGAACCTCGACGAGCGTGCCATCCAGACCCTGCCTTCCGGCCGCAACTACTCCTCGGTCGTGCAGGTGACGCCGGGCGTGTCCTCCGACGCCAACCCCGACAACCGGCAGCAGGCGACCATCAGCGTCTACGGGTCCTCCGGGGCCGAGAACACCTTCCTCATCGACGGGGTCAACACCACGAACGTCGAGTACGGCTTCCAGGGCAAGGACCTCAACTTCGAGTTCATCCAGGAGATCAACGTCAAGGCCGGCGGCTACGAGGCGGAGTTCGGCAAGGCCACCGGCGGCATCATCAACGTGATCACGAAGTCGGGCGGCAACCAGTTCCACGGCGACCTCTTCGGCTACCTCGACTCCGACTCCCTCCAGCGCGCGACCGAGCCCGTGGTCTCCACGGGGGGGACCGTCACCGGCTTCCGCCGCGGCGACTTCGGTCTCGACCTCGGCGGGCCCGTGGTCAAGGACCGGCTCTGGTTCTTCGGCGCCTACGATCGCGTGACCAACACGACGGACAGCGCGCTCCCCTCCGGACCGCGCGAAGGCGACGTGGTGCAGGCCAAGACCACACGCAACCTGGCCTCGGCCAAGCTGACCTGGAAGGTCGGCGCGAACCAGACCGTGCTGGCCACTTTCTTCCAGGATCCCCGGCACGACACCGGGGTGATCAACGACGCCAGCCACACCCTCAACGGGGATCCCCTGACCTACCAGGGCCGGCAGGACTTCGGGGGCCGCGACTACGCGCTCGGCTACGACGCGACCATCTCGCGAAGCTGGATCCTGTCCGCGCAGGCCGCCCGCCACGAGGAGGAGAACTCCGTCGGCCCCGAGAGCGCCGCCGGCGACGTCATCCAGTATCGCGACAGCGAGGCCGACTTCTACCAGCTCGGCGGGTTCGGGCTCATCCAGCAGAAGACCTTCCGCCGGAACCTCGCCCGCGCCTCCCTCACGCGCTTCGCCGGCGCCCACCAGCTCAAGCTCGGCGCGGAATGGGAGCAGGAGAAGGCGGAGGTCGTGAAGCGGATGTCGGGGGGCCAGCAGGTGGACTTCTTCCCCAACTCGACGGGCGGCCCGCAGATCTACCGGCACTTCTACTGGACGACGCCCGACGCGGTGCTCGGTAATGCGCCCCTGTCCCAGCTCACCGCCAACCCCGAGCACCGCAACACCGCCGTCTTCCTCCAGGACCGCTGGGCGCTCACCAAGCGGCTCACCGTGAACCTCGGCCTGCGCTGGGACCGGCAGGAGATCATCGACGCCGCCGGCACCGGGCAGATCGACCTCAAGAAGGACGTCGCGCCCCGCCTCGGCTTCGTCTTCGACCCCACCGGCGACCATCGGACCAAGGTCTTCGGGTCCTACGGCCGCTACTACGAGCAGATCCCGATGGACCTGGTGATCCGCTCGTTCTCCTTCGAGCGACAGCCGCGCATCATCAACTTCGACCCGGTGGCGACGCGCCCGAGCCTGGCCGCGGAGGCGGCCTTCGGGACCGACTCCGCCATCCTGGGCGGCTTCACGGAGCCCTCCGACCCCGACATCCGCAACCAGTTCCTCCACGAGGCCATCGCCGGCTTCGAGCGCGAGATCGCGCCCGACGTCGCCCTCGGCATCAAGGGTGTCTACCGCAAGTACGGGCGCGTCATCGAGGACTTCCTCTGCGCCGACGACGGCACCTACTGCATCGGCAACCCCGGCACCGGCCTCATGACGAACGTCTTCACCCTCGACTACTCCCAGCAGCTGGCCGCCCCGAAGCCCCGGCGCGTCTACAAGGGGCTGCAGATCGACCTCACCAAGCGCTTCTCGCACCGCTGGCAGGGGCTCGCCTCCTACGTGCTGAGCAAGCTCGACGGCAACTACGACGGCGAGTACGCGCCCTTCACCAACGCCGGCGCCGACCCCAACATCTCCGCCGCCTACGACTACTACGACTTCTTCACCAACGGCCGCGACCTGGACCGCATCACGAACACGGGTCCGCTCTCCAACGACCGGCGGCACCAGTTCAAGGTCTCCGGCCTCTACGAGACCCCGTTCAAGCTCTCGATCGGCCTCGCCGCCTACTTCCGCACCGGCACGCCGCTGACCCGCTACGGCTATTCCGACGCCTACAGCCGCTACGAGTTCTTCCTGACCGAGCGCGGGGCGGAGGGCCGGCAGCCCTCGAGCTACGAGGCCGACCTGCACCTCGGGTATGCGCTGCCGCTCGGCGGCGCGGCGCGCCTCAACGTCCTGCTCGACGTGTTCAGCCTGCTCAACGCCCAGCGGGCGGTGCTCCTCGACCAGCGCTACTCGTTCCAGGAGGCGGACAACTTCCTGCCCGCGCCCGCCAATCCCAACTACCTCCAGCCCGTCCTGCGCACTCCGCCCACCTCGGTGCGGCTGGGAGTCCGGCTGAGCTTCTGATGGCGGGGACGCTGCGCGAGGGATGACAGAGGCGGGTCAGACCGTCTCGTCGAGCACGTCCTCGATGGCGGCCCTCGGTAGAGCGCGAACGCGGGGCGCGGGCCGGAGAGGGGCGCGATTGCCGTGAGACACTGGCCCTGATGGGGCTGGACATCCGCGAGCAGGTCCCGCTGGCTCCTCTCTCCACCCTCGGCGTCGGCGGGCCCGCCCGCTACTACGTGCGCGCCCACGACGTGGAGGAGGTACGGGCCGGCGTGGACTGGGCGCGGGAGCGCGACCTGCCCCTCCTCGTCCTCGGCGGCGGCAGCAACGTCGTCCTGTCCGACGAGGGCCATTCGGGGCTCGTCCTCCACCTGGCCACGCGCGGGATCGAGACCCGACGCAGCGCGGGCACGGTGACGGTGAGCGCGGAGGCCGGCGAGCCGTGGGACCCCCTCGTCGCCTCCGCGGTGGCGCAGGGCTGGGCCGGCCTGGAATGCCTCTCCGGTATCCCGGGCCTGGTGGGCGCCACGCCGATCCAGAACGTCGGGGCCTACGGCCAGGAGGTCGCGGAGACGATCGCGGCGGTGGAGGCCCTCGACCTCGCGACGGGGCGCGTCGAGCGCCTCTCGCGCGACGAGTGCGCCTTCGCGTACCGGGAGAGCCGGTTCAAGTCTGCGGACAAGGGGCGGTTCATCGTGCTGCGGGTGGTCTACGACCTGCGGCCGGGCGGTCCCCCGGCCGTGCGCTACGCGGAGCTGGCCCGGTATCTCGAGGAGCGCGGGCGGAAGCAGCCGTCACTGGCGGAGGTGCGGGAGGCGGTGGTGACCCTTCGGCGCGGGAAGTCGATGGTCCTCGACCCCGGAGACCCCAACGCCCGCAGCGTGGGCTCGTTCTTCACGAACCCGATCGTGCCAAAGGCGGTGGCCGACGACCTCGAAACCGCCCTCCGGCGCGACGGGACCCTCCGCGAAGGCGAGCGGCCGCCGCGCTTCCCCGCCCGGGACGGCCACGTCAAGCTCTCCGCGGCCTGGCTCATCGAGCGGGCCGGGCTCGGCAAGGGCTACGTCCGCGGCAACGTCGGGTTGTCGAGCCGGCACACCCTCGCGATCGTGAACCGCGGCGGGGCGGCCGCCTCCGAAGTCATCGCCCTCGCGCGCGAGGTGCGCGAGCGCGTGCGCGATCGGTTCGGCGTCACCCTCGTACCCGAGCCGGTGTTCGTGAACCTCTCGATGGAGTGACGGCGGGACCCGCATCCTCCGGAATTGCACTCCGGAGAGGACAGCCCGGGTCGGGGCCCATCTTACAAGCCACTGGATTCAATGGGCTTGCGGTGTGGCAGCTGCGTTGCTCTGATCAAGCACGTGAACGCTCTGGGCGTTCGAACACGGGGAGGTAGGCCATGAAGGCAATGCTCGCAGTCGGCCTCGGAGCGCTGGTCCTCGGAGGCGTGCTGGTGGCCCACTCGGGGCGTTCCGCGTCCGCGCAGTCGTCCGTGGCTGGTCCCGCCATCGTGAGCCAGGCGGAGCCCGGCCGCACCACGCTCGTCAACTGCGGCGAGGGCCGGCTGGCGCTGGTCTACAGCGACCCCCTCGGCGGCGCCGCCCACGTGCAGTGCGTCGCCGCCCCGAGCGCCATCGCTTCCGACGCGATGATGCCGGGCGTCGCCGGCGCGCTGCCCGTGTCCCAGTTCGCTCCGGCCATCGTGTCGCCGGTGCGGCCGGCGGTGCAGGAGCGGGTCGTCTACCGTGAGGCCACCCCTGCGCCTCGCCGCGACGTCTCGACCGTCCAGCCGACGTCCGCGCCCTCCTCTCGCGCGGTGGCCCCCGCCCCGCAGACGCGGTCGTGGAAGAAGAGCGCGCTCATCATCGGCGGGTCCACCGCCGCCGGCGCCGGCGTGGGCGCGATCCTCGGCGGCGGGAGCGGTGCCAAGAAGGGCGGCGTGGTCGGGCTCCTGGGCGGCACCATCTACGACGTCGCCACCCGCAGCAGGCACTGAGCCCGCCCGTCCGTGCCTCGACCCCGGCTCCGGTCTTCCGGAGCCGGGGTCTTCGCTTCTAGCGGGTGGAGGCCGGCCGCCATCAGGAGGGCCAGGAAGGCGACGGCGGCCACGGCCGCAGCCGGCCGCTTCAACCGGACCTCAGCGCGGCTCCCCCGCCATGTGGACGGGATGGCCGAAGATGGCGGCCAGCTCCCCCACTTCGTCCTCGTCCACGATGGCCAGGACTTCGTCGCCCGCCTCGAAGGCGACCTGGCCGCGCGGGATCACGATCTCGCCCTGCCGGATGATGGCGGCGATGACGGCCTTGGGGGGGAGCGGGAGGTCGCGCAGGGCCACCCCCACCGCGCGCGACCCCGGCTGGATCTTGTCCTCGACCAGGGAGTAGCGGCCGCGGCGGAGCTTGAGCAGCGTCATCATCTCGCCGAGCGACATCTCCTGCTCGATCAGGCTGGCCAGGATCTCCGCCTGGTTGACCGCCACGTCCACGTGGAAGCGCTGGTCGAAGAGCCAGGCGTTGCGCGGGTTGTTGATGGTGGCGATGGTGCGCGGCACCGCGTAGCGGCTGCGGGCGATGAAGCAGAGGGCGAGGTTGTCGGCGTCCCCCTGCATGCAGGCGGCCAGCACCTGCGCGCGGCGGATCCCCGCCCGCTCCAGGACGTCGGGGTCGGTGGCGTTCCCCTCGAACACGACCTCCGTCGGCAGCTCGCGGTGGATGTGGGCCAGGATGTCGGGGCGATGCTCGATCACCACCACCTCGTGGCTCTGCGAGACGAGGAACGTGGCGAGCTGGGCGCCCGTGCGCCCGCCCCCCGCGATCATCACGAACATCGAGCGTGTCTCCGGCATCAGCGCGGCCCTCCGGGGACGGCGGCGCGGTCGCGCAGGGCCTCGATGCCGCCGAGGGTGGCGCTCACGTACAGGATGTCGCCGGGGGCGAGCACCACGTCGGGCGTGGGCAACATGGAGCGGCCGGCGCGGGTGAAGGCCACCGCCGTCGCTTCCGTGCCCGCCAGCAGGTCGCCGACCAGGCGGCTGCGCCAGACCTCGGGCACCACCAGCTCGTAGACCTCGACCTCGCCGTTGCCGGCGGAGAACACCGCGCGTCCCAGGGGCTGGTAGAGCAGCTCCTCGATGCGCTGCGCGCCCCAGGCCGTGGAGCTGACCACCTGCAGGCCGAAGGCCTCGTGCATGGGCAGCCACCGCGGGTTGTAGTTCCGCACCACCACGTTGGCCACCTTGTAGACCTCGCGCGCCATGTGGCCGACCACGGCGTTGACGGAGTCGGAGTTCGTGACGGCGGCCAGGCCGTCCGCCTCCTCGATCCCCGCGCGGGTGAGGACGTCGTGGGAGAGCACCTCGCCCTCGATCGTGCGCCCCCGGTACTCGGGGTCCAGGTTCGCGAACGAGCTGCCCACCTGGTCGATGACCGCCACCTGGTGCCCGCGCTGGTAGAGCCGGAAGGCCAGCTCCGCCCCCACCCGCCCGCAGCCCACCGCGATGATGAACACTACTCGCGCCCTCCATTGGCGGGTTCCTGGCGGCGGGGTGGAGGCGGAGGCGTTCCCAAGCGGAGGCGGTGCGGGCCGCCGGGCAGCGCGGACGCGTCCGTGCTCAAGACCTCCCTTTCCAAGACTGCCGGCGGGGTTAGCTGACGGGCTCGGGGTTGGAAAGCTCCCCTACCAGGCCGCGTCGCCTGGATTCGCCCCGTGCGGTGCGCCGCTGTTCCGGGTCCCCCACGCCGCCTTGAGGCAGCGGCTTAGGCACGAACAGCCTAGGGCCGCGCCGCCCGCGCTGTCAACCGGCGCGCTCAGGCCTTCCCCGAGAGCCCCGCCAGCGCCTTCCGGCTGGCGCGCAGGCTGTCGAGAGGGCTGCCCGCGCAGTAGTCCTGCTCGACGTAGTAGTACTTCACGCCCGCCTTCTCCGCCGCGGGGAGGAACCGCGCGTAGTCGATCTCCCCCTGGCCGACCTCCTTGAAGGCCTCGTGGGGCACCTTCCCCTCGTCGAACTGGACGGGCGTGCCGCGGGCCTTGTCCTTGAGGTGGACGAGAGGCACGCGCCCCGCGTGCGTCTCCACCATCTTCACGGGATCGACGCCGGCGATGCTGGCCCAGAAGGTGTCCAGCTCCAGGCCGAGCAGGTCCTTCGGCGTCTCCCCCAGGAGCACGTCGATCGGCCGCACGCCGCCGATCGCCTCGTATTCGAAGGCGTGCGCGTGATAAGCGAGGCCGAGGCCGGCCTTGCCGCAGGTCTCACCCGCCTTGGCCAGCTTCGCGGCCAGCCCCCGGTACACGTCGATGCCGCCGCGCTCGCTCTTCGTGAGGTAGACGACGACGAGGTACTGCAGGCCGCGGCTCTTCGCCTCGTCGACGGCCTTGCTCCAGTCGTAGCCCTCGGGCAGCAGCTCTCCCTGGCCGGCCCAGGCCTGGCGGTTGCCGGTGACCAGGTAGGTGGGCGCGTAGACGCTCGCCTGCTTGAGGCCCGCGGTCTGGGCCGCCGCGTCCAGGGACGGCCGCAGGCCGCTCTCGACGTAGCGGTAGCCCCGGTCCGCGATCGCCTTCAGGGTGCCGGGCGTGTCCGCCTTCATCTGATCGCGGACGGTGTACAGCGCCACCCCGAGGCGGTCGAGCAGGCCGGGCGCGGCCGCCTGCAGCGAGGCCGCGCGCATCCAGGCGGGGACGGCGAGACCGGCCACGCCCAGCGCCGACGATTTCAGGAACGAGCGTCTCGACTGGTCGTCCATCATGGCCACCTCCCTGGTCGGGCGGGCGCACACTACCACTTCGCGACCGCTCGTTCCTTTACCCCCCGGAAGGCGGCCGTGTACGATCTGCGGCGGATGCCCCCGATCGCGCTCGCCCTCCTGCTCCTCGCGCCGCCCTCGGCGCCGCCGGCCATCGGTGCCCCGGCCGCGGAGGGGCTGGAGGCCGATGCCGCCGGCCGCTTCGCCGCCCTCGCGCTGGCCTGCGTCGCGCGCGAGTACCCGAACAAGATCGCGCACGTCCTCGCCAGCGACGCGGACGCGCGCCCCCCGCGGCTGCTCACGCCGGCGTTCTACGGCTGCTACGACTGGCACTCGGCCGTGCACGGGCACTGGCTGCTGGCCCGGCTGGCCCGCACGTTCCCGGGAGCGCCGTTCGCGGCGCCGGCGCGCGCGGCCCTGGCCCGGAGCCTCACCGCCGCGAACGTCGCGGGCGAGGTCGCCTACATCCGTGGCCCGGGCCGGACCACGTTCGAGCGCCCGTACGGCCTGGCCTGGCTCCTCCAGCTCGCGGCCGAGCTGCGCGAATGGGACGATCCCGAGGCGCGCGCGTGGTCGGCCGCGCTGGCGCCGCTCGAGACGGAAGCGGCGAGCCGTCTCGAGGAGTGGCTTCCCAAGCTGAGCCGGCCCATCCGCATCGGCGAGCACGACCAGACCGCGTTCTCGTTCGGCCTGGTCCTGGACTGGGCGGCGCGGTCGGGACGGGCGAGCACGCGCGACCTCGTCGTCTCTCGCGCCCGCGAGTTCTACCTCCGCGACCGCGCCTGCCCGCTCGCCTACGAGCCCTCCGGCCAGGACTTCCTCTCGCCCTGCCTGGCCGAGGCCGACCTCGTGCGCCGCCTCCTGCCCCCCGACCGCTTCGCTCCCTGGCTCTCCACGTTCCTGCCGTCGCTGAGCGCGAAGTCGGGAGCGGCCTGGCTCGCACCCGAGGTCGTCACCGACCCGAGCGACCCCAAGCTCGCCCACCTCGACGGCCTCAACCTCAGCCGAGCCTGGATGCTGGAGGGCATCGCGTCGGGCCTTCCCCCCGCGGACCCTCGCCTGCCCGCGCTGCGGGCCGTCGCCCGGGCGCACCGCGACAAAGGCCTTGCTTCCGTGACCGGGGCGCACTACGAGGGCGGCCATTGGCTGGGGACCTTCGCCGTCTACCTCGCGACGGGGCGCGGCCTGTCTCCGCCGCTTGATCGTGCCTCCCCGCGACAGTAGCCTGTCCGGAAGAGGTCATCACCCCACTCCATGAGCCCCAACAACCTCGAGCCGCTCGACAACATCCTGCAGGCCATCGGGTGGACGCCGCTGGTGCGGCTCAACCGCATCGCGCGCGGCATCCGGACCCCCGTCTACGCCAAGGCGGAGAACCTCAACCCGGGCGGGTCGGTGAAGGACCGCATCGGGGTCGAGATCATCGAGGCGGCCGAGCGCCGAGGCGAGCTCAAGCCCGGCGGCACCGTGGTCGAGGCCACCAGCGGCAACACCGGAGTGGGCCTGGCCCTGGCCTGCGCGATCAAGGGCTACCGCTGCGTGTTCACGATCCCGGACAAGATGTCGACGGAGAAGGTCCGCCTGCTGCGCGCGCTGGGGGCGGAGGTCATCGTGGTGCCGACGGCGGTGCCGCCCGACCATCCCGAGTACTACATCCAGAAGGCGCGCTCGATCGTGGCGAGCACGCCCGGCGCCATCATGGCCGACCAGCACTACAACCCGGCCAACCCCGAGGCCCATTACCGGACGACGGGGCCGGAGATCTGGGAGCAGACCAGGGGCCGGGTCACCCACTTCGTCTGCTCGCCGGGAACGGGCGGCACGGTCTCCGGCGCCGGCCGATACCTCAAGGAGAAGAACGCCGCCGTCCGCGTGATCGCGGGGGACCCCGTGGGCTCCATCTACACGGAGTACGCCCGGACGCACTGCAAGGGCGAGGGCTTCCCCTACAAGGTGGAGGGCATCGGCGGCGACAAGATCCCGACCTCGCTGCACTTCGACGTCATCGACGAGTGGGCCTTCGTGAGCGACGCCGAAGCCTTCCAGGTCTCCCGCCACCTCACCCGCGAGGAAGGGCTCTTCACCGGCGGGTCCACGGGTGTCAACGTGAAGGTCGCCCTCGACATCGCCCGCCGCCTGGACGATCCGGAGGCGATGGTCGTCACGATCCTGTGCGACAGCGGCGAGCGGTACCTGTCGAAGCTCTACGACGACAACTGGATGAGGGAGAACCAGCTCCTGGAGAGCGAGAGGGTCACTGCCACCGCCCTCCTGTCCGGCCGCCGCGACGACGTGCCCGCGCTCGTCTCGGTGGCGCCGGGCGCGAACGTGCGCCAGGCCCTCAACCTGATGGGCACCTACAACGTCTCCCAGATCCCCGTGATCGAGGCGCGCGAATGCGTGGGCTCGCTCAGCGAGGGGCCGCTGATGGCGCGCGCGCTCGCCGACGCCCTTCTCCTCGACAAGCCGGTCGCCGAGATCATGCAGCCGCCGTTTCCGGTCATCGACCCCGACACGCCCCTGGACCGCGTGACCGCGCTTCTGTCGCGCGAGACCCCGGCCGCGCTCGTGCGCAAGGACGGGACACTCGTGGGGATCGTGACCCGCCACGACGTGCTCCGGCACGTGGCCGGGATCAAGTAGCTCCCTCTTCAACCGTCGGGCGACGGCGGAGTCGTCGGAGCGCGGGGACGGCCGTGCCGACGGCGGTCACCGGTCGCACCCTGCGCCCTGGCCATGCCTCGAGGCGCGGATGCCGGCGTGGCTCGTCGCCCGCGATAGCCGCGCTCCGCTCAAGAATGCGGAACGTACTCGTTCCGGAACGAGTAGGCGCATCCTCAGATACGCCTCGATCGCCGATTTGACAGAAAGTTCTCGATCGCCATCGACTCGAAACAGAGCGATTCGATCACAATAAATCTGCCACTCTCACTCAAGTCCTGTCCAGCCCTGGCTGGCCGCCGTGATACTCCAGTACTCATGAAGATCACACTCGCTTCCCAGCTCACCGACGCCCAGCTCACCGCGGAGCTGACGCGCCTCGCCACCGGCGAGCGCGAGGCCAGCGTCGCCGTCATCGTCCACCTGGCGGAGTTCGACGCGCGGCGGCTCTACGAGGGCGCCGGGTTCCCCTCGCTCTTCCAGTACTGCCGGGCGGTCCTGCGACTGTCCGAGGACGCGGCGTACAACCGGATCGAGGCGGCGCGTGCGGCCCGGCGCTACCCCGCCATCGTCGACATGATCCTCTCGGGGGCGCTGAGCCTCACCACGGCACGCATGCTCGCGCGTCATCTGACCGTGGAGAACCACGAGGAGTTGCTGAGTGCGGCGGCCGGCAAAGGCAAGCAGGAGGTCGAGGCGCTGTTGGCGCGGCATTCTCCACGCCCCGACGCACTGCCTTCAGTCCGGAAACTTCCGACAGCCCGAATGCCAATCCCAGCGGTGCCGGCGGTCAGCGGACGTACCGAGGATGCGGCGCCCATGACCATCGACGCGCCTGCCGGCGAACCCATCGTCGCCGAGCAGCCCACGCGCGGCCGTCCGGCCGCTCGCCCCCGAGCGCTACGAGATCCGCTTCACCGCGACCGCCGAGATGCGCGAGAAGCTCCGGGTGGCCCAGGACCTGCTCGGGCACGCGGTCCCGACCGGCGACATCGCCCAGGTCTTCGACCGCGCGCTCACGCTGCTCGTCGCCGACCTCGCGCGGCGGAAGTGCGGGACGACGACGCGGCCGCAATCGAGTCGCGGCCAGAGGAACAGCTCCCCGAACGTACCGGCCGCCGTCAGGCGAGTGGTGTGGGCCCGGGACGGCGGACAGTGCGTCTTCGCCGACCGATCGAGCGGGCGGCGGTGTGAGGCGCGCCGCTTCGTCGAGTTCCACCACGTGGTCCCTCGTGGGGTGGGCGGCCCGCCGACCGTCGACAACATCCAGCTCCGCTGTCGCGCCCACAACGGCCACGAGGTGGACGTCTTCTACGGGCCGGGGGTGCGGCGGACCGGACGCCCAACTCGTTCCGGAACCAGTTCGGCGACCGTGACGTGACGGCCCACTTCCAATCAAGACACCTGGTCGCCCGCGCGGCACCGGACGAGCACGACCAGCAGCACGATCGCCCCGAAGAACAGGTACGACTCCAGCACGTTCAGGCGGGAGGCGGCCAGCGCCTTCGTGACCCAGAAGCAGTTCGCCATCAGGACGTAGGACACCGCGAGGGCCAGGCGCACGGCCGGGCGCGGTGCGTCGGCGGCGACGAGGAGCCAGGCCACCACGAAGATGGGCAGGGCCACGCCGTAGTGGTGCTCCCAGGCGATGGGCGAGGCCATCGTGGCCACGAGCGCCATCAGGCAGAAGTCGACGAGGCTCGCCCGCCGCGCCGGATCGCGCGGGGGGACGATCCCGATCGCGAGCAGCACGAGCGAGCTCACGACGGTGGGCACGAAGACCCGGAGGTCGAAGGGCGGGAAGTGATCCACCCACGGCTGCTTCCAGAACAGGATGTCGCCGTTGAAGAGCCAGCGGTTGAGGAGGCCGTTGACGGAGTGATTGGGGAAGAAGGCCTCGCCGCGCTCGCCCAGGAAGCGCAGCATCCCGAGGTACTCGACGTGCGCGCCCCAGCCGTAGAGGGAGACGGAAATGCCGAGCAGCACGAGGGCCACGACGCCGAAGGTCTCCACGAAGCGCCACTCGCGCCGGACGAGACCCCAGAGGACGAAGACGCCGAGCTGGGGCTTGACCGCGCAGCAGAGGGCGAGGAGCGCCCCCGCTGTCCCGCGCCGCCCCGTGGCCCAGCACCAGGCGGCGACGGCGAAGGCGGCGTTGAGCCAGGTCTGCATCTGCCCGTTCGCGTAGGCACGCATCACGGGATAGAAGGCGAGGGTCGCGAAGACGGCGACGATGGCGGACAGGAGCCCCGCATCGCCAGGGGAAGGTCCGGCACGGCCAGGCAACGCCTCGTACAGGAGCCAGACGAAGACGGCGGTGACCGGCACCATGACCCACGTGATCCAGCGCAGCGCGTCCGGCCAGCGCTCGCCCACCACGCGATCGAGCAGCGACACGACGAGGAGCGCGGTCGGCGGGTACTGGAAGCCCTTGCGGATCACCTGCCGGGAGAAGGCCGTCCGCCAGTAGAACGGCCGCTCGACGCGGTGCTCGGTGGTGGCGTGCAGGTAGGCCTGGGCCATGGGGTCCCAGGAGTCGTGCCCCTGCCTCCCCTCGAAGAACCAGGCGATCGGATGGAGCCCGGTGTCCTCGATGGGCGCCCGGAAGAGGCCGAGCACGGCCGCCTGGACGAGAACGAAGCTCGCGACCAGGAACAGGGCCAGCCGGCGCGTGGTCACCACCGCAGCTCGACGATCCGGGCGGCGGTGTTGGCGAAGACCGTGCGGTCCCAGGGAGCGGCGGCAAGGGCGGCGAAGCTGTCCGCGCCGTACTCGTGCACGAGCTCCTCGTCGATGGCGAGGTGGGTGACGCCGTAGCGAAGGGCGGCGGCGCGGGCGCGCTCGGGATCGCTCGACAAGAGCAGCGTCCGCTCGACTTCCTTGCGCGCGTCGAGGTCGGCGGGCAGCAGCTTGCCCGCCTCGGCCAGGAGGACGCGACGCCCCGTGAGCGCGGGGATCCACATCGCGGCGGAGCGGCCGGCGGCGAAGACCGCGTCCTTGGGTGTGTTCGCGCGGATCCACTCCGTGTAGGCGAGCAGCTTGGGCGGGATGGGCCGGCCGCTCTCGGGGTAGTAGCGGTCCATGGTCGGCGGGTCGTGGTAGACGGGGAAGGCCAGGGGCAGGCAGGCGGCCATGACCAGGAGGTGCGCGCGTCCTTTCTCGAGAAAGCCGGACCGCGAGAGAGCGCGGGCGAGCGCGGCCAGGGCGATCCCGGCGGCGAGGCCGAGGACGTAGCGCAGGAAGTAGTGCAGCTCGTCCGGCTCCGGCGAGATGCCGGCGAGCGCCAGCGGCAGCGAGACGAGCCACATCCCCCAGCCCGCCAGCCCCAGCCCGAGCACGGTCGCGTCCAGGGGCGTGGTCCGCCGGCGTGCGAGCCAGAGGCCGGCCAGGCCCAGCGTCAGCAGCGCCCCGAGGTCGATGGTCGACCAGTTGGGGACGGCGAGCAGGAGCGCGTTCGGGTCGGTCCACATGTGGCGCGCGGTGGCCGAGCCCTGCGTCGGCGCATAGTCCCGCGCGAGATGGGCGACGTAGGGCGCGGCGGCCAGGCACGAGATCGCGATGGCGAGGACGAGCGGCCGCCACCGGCGCTCCCCCGGCGGCCGCAGCGCCATCGCGGCCACGAGCCCCACGAGCACGTAGGCCCAGCCGAGCAGGAACACCCAGGCCAGGGCGGACAGGACCGCGGCCAGCGGCCACCCCCGGTCACGGCGGGCGGAGAACGAGGACGCGGCTGCGATCAGCGCGTAGGCGAGTCCGTGGTTCGGCTTGTACATGAAGTTCGCGACCCAGAACGGCGGGACGGGCGGCCGCGGGTTCATGGCCAGCGACGAGAGGCCCAGCACCGCGAACGTCACGACCACGCCGGCCCACGCATCGTCCGGAGACCCGTCGCGCCCGCGGATCCAGGCGAAGGTGGCGAGCCCGACGGCGAGGATGGCCATGGGCGTGAGGACGTCCCACACCGCGGTCACCCGCGTGGGGTCCATCCCCGCCAGGGCGGCCACGACCAGGTTCCAGAGCGGCTCCGGCGCCCCGTGCCCGACCTGCGTGTGCTCGAACGGCGAGTGCCCGGTCGCCACCGCCGCCGCCATGCCGACGTTGAACGTCCGATCGCTGCCCTCGCCCAGCCCGTACGGCCGCTGCAGGGGCGCGCGGTAGGCGAGCCAGGCCGCGACGTGCATCGCCAGCACGACGCCGAGGGCCAGGCGGGCGCGGGGCCGCCGGGCCAGCAGGGCGAAGAGGCCGAGGACGACGCCGGCCAGGACGAGGCGGAAGGCGCTGAGCGACAAGGCCTCCGCGGAAAGGTAGTGCCTCAGCACGGCCGGCTACGGTAGCGGCTGCCCTCCCGCGAAGTCAACGAGACCCTTATGATCGAAGTGATGGCCTACCAGCCCGTCGAGAACCACGGGGTCATCGGCAACATGCGGACGGCCGCCCTCGTGGCCATGAACGGCTCCATCGACTGGTACTGCTTCCCGTCCTTCGACTCGCCCAGCGTGTTCGGGGCGATCCTGGACGACGCCAAGGGCGGCCGCTTCACGATCGCGCCCGCCACCGAGCACGTGGCCAAGAAGCAGTTCTACTGGCCGGACACGAACGTGCTGGTCACGCGCTTCCTGTCCGAGGGGGGTGTCGGGGAGATCACCGACTTCATGCCGGTGGTCGCGGGCAAGGACGAGCCCGGCTTCCAGTGGCTCGTGCGTCGCGTGAGCGTCTCGCGCGGGACGATGAAGTTCCGGGCGGAGTGCCGTCCGGCCTTCGACTACGCGCGGGCGGCCCACCGGGTGGAGCGCGTGAAGGCCGGCGCGCGCTTCGTGTGCGAGGCGCTCACCCTCGAGCTGGCCACGGAGGCGCCGGTGCGCCTGGAGCAGGGCGCGGCGGTCAGCGACTTCACGCTCGAGGAGGGCCAGTCCGTCAGCTTCGTCCTGCGCCCGCCGCGCGGAGAGGACCGGGCGGCGGTTCCGGAGGCGGAGGCGGCCGCGCTGTTCGAGTCGACGGTGGAGTTCTGGCGCCGGTGGCTCTCCGCCTGCACCTACACCGGCCGCTGGCGGGAGATGGTCCAGCGCTCGGCCCTGGCCCTCAAGCTCCTCACCTACGAGCCCACGGGGGCGATGGTGGCGGCGGCGACCTGCAGCCTGCCCGAGGATCCCGGCGGGCGGCGCAACTGGGACTACCGCTACATGTGGATCCGCGATGCCGCCTTCACCATGTACGCGCTCATGCGGATCGGCTTCCTGGAGGAGGCCGGCCACTTCATGAGATGGCTCGACGCGCGCTGTCACGAGATGCCGCCGGACGGCACCCTGAAGATCATGTACACGGTCGACGGGCGACCCATGGAATCGGAGGAGGTCCTCGACCACCTGGAGGGCTACAAGGGCGCGCGCCCCGTCCGCATCGGCAACGGCGCCTCCACCCAGCTCCAGCTCGACATCTACGGCGAGCTGATGGACTCGGTGTACCTCTACAACAAGTACGGCAGCCCCATCTCGAGCGACCTCTGGCAGCATCTCCGGCGCCTGACCAACTGGGTCGCCGACCACTGGGAGGAGACGGACGAAGGCATCTGGGAGGTGCGCGGGGGCCGCCGCCAGTTCGTCTACTCGAAGCTGATGTGCTGGGTGGCGGTGGACCGCGCCCTGCGCCTGGCCTCCAAGCGCTCCTTCCCCTCCGACTGGCCGCGTTGGATGGAGGTCCGCGACCGCATCTACGAGGACATCATGGCCAAGGGCTGGAGCGAGGCGCGCCAGGCCTTCGTGCAGTCCTACGGAAGCGAGAGCCTCGACGCCTCGGCCTTGATGATGCCGCTCGTCTTCTTCGTCTCCCCCACCGACCCCCGCATGCTCTCCACCATCGACGCCATCAACCGCTCCGCCTCCCAGGGCGGCCTCGTCTCCAACAGCCTGGTCTACCGCTACGACGTCGCGCGCACCGAGGACGGCATCCAGGAGGACGAGGGCACGTTCAACATCTGCACGTTCTGGCTGGTGGAGGCGCTGGTCCGCGCGGCCGGCCGCACCAGCCCGCGGCGGCTGCGCGATGCGCGCCTGGTCTTCGAGCAGATGCTGGGCTACGCCAACCACCTCGGCCTCTACTCCGAGGAGACGGGCCCGACCGGCGAGCACCTCGGGAACTTCCCGCAGGCCTTCACCCACCTGGCCCTGATCAGCGCCGCCACCAACCTGGACCGCGCGCTGGGCGAGCGCGGGCGGCACTAGAAGGGCAGGTCGGAGACGGGGGCGATGGCGGTGCTCACGACCGATCTCATTCGATTGTGCGAAGCCGCCCGCCACCCCGAGGAGCGGTCGGCTAAGATGATTTCGTGATGCGATGGTGGACGACGAGTGGTTCACCCACAGCGTGCCGGAGACCGTGCTCGGGTTCATCTACCCGGGCGAGCGGCGCCACGTTCCGGCGGAATTACAGGAGGAGCTGATGCAGCGTTTGCAGGCGGAAGCCACCGCCATCCCACCCGACGAGCGGACCGGCCAGGGGACGCTCATCTCCCGCGCCCAGTACCTGGTGGACGTCGGGCCCTGGGGCTACCAGGACGCCCGCCTCTCGCCCGGGATCAAGATGACGCCGGAGGACATCGCGCTCTGGACGCGCGCGATCGACGCGGAGAAGGATGCGCGGTAGCCGCCGGTGAAGGCTCCGCGCGAGACGGTCCGGATGGCCGCGGTCGGGGACCTCCACTGCCAGCGCGCGTCCTCGGGATCGCTGGCTCCGCTGTTCGTGGAGGCGGCCTCCCAGGCCGACGTGCTCCTCCTGGCCGGCGACCTCACCGACTACGGGTTGCCCGAGGAGGCGCGCATCCTGGCGCGCGAGCTCTCGGGGGTGAAGATCCCGATGCTGGCCGTGCTCGGCAACCACGACTGCGAATCCGGACACGAGGCGGAGGTCACGCGGATCATGGTCGAGGCGGGGGTGAGGGTCCTCGACGGCGAGAGCGTCGAGATCGACGGCGTGGGGTTCGCGGGCGTCAAGGGGTTCGGCGGGGGCTTCGGGCGGCGGACGCTCGAGCCCTGGGGCGAGGGGGCCACCAAGGCCTTCGTGCACGAGGCGGTCGCCGAGGCGCTCAAGCTGGAGCGCGCGCTGGACCGGCTGCGCACGGCCCAGAAGGTGGCGCTGCTGCACTACGCGCCGATCGAGGCCACCGTGGAGGGCGAGCCGCGCGAGATCTTCCCGTTCCTGGGCTCGAGCCGGCTCGAGGAGCCGCTCAACCGGTACCGCGTGACGGTGGCCTTCCATGGCCATGCCCATCGCGGGGCCCTGGAGGGGCGGACCTCCGGGGGCATCCCCGTCTTCAACGTCGCCCTCCCCCTGCTGCGCCGGACCCTGTCGGAGTCGCTGCCCATCCGCATCGTGGAGGTCCCGGCGCCCCTCCCCGAGAGCGCGGAGGTGGCCGCGCCGTCCCGCCGCCGGGACGACCCGAACTAGCCGGCGGCGGCTATCATTCCGGTATGAGGGTGAGGAGCCCGGCCGCCTCGCGCTGGAGGCTGACCTTCGCGGCCGGCGTGCTGACGGGCGGGGCGGGGATGGTGCTGCTCCACGCCCTCGCCGCGCGGCGGCGTATCGACCCGCGCCTCATCCGGCGGGCGCTCCGTGACGACGCCGACGTGCCCCCCGCCGTGGTCGTCCCCGGCATCATGGGCAGCGGCCTGCTGCGTCCGGACGAGACTCACGTCTGGCTCAACCTGCGCAACGTCGTCGGCCAGTACAACCTCAGCCTGCCCTTCGTGCTGCCCCTCACCGAGAGCCGCGACGACCTGCGGCCGGGATCGCTGCTGGGGACGAAGCACCGGCTGCCCCGGATGTTCGGGTTCACCGAGTACTACGACCTGCTCGAGCTGCTGGAGGCGGCGGGCTTCGTGCCCGCGAGCAAGACGGGCGGCCGGGGCCTCGTGCACCACGTCTTCGCCTTCGACTGGCGGCGCGACCTCGTGGAGTCGGTGCGCCGGCTGGACGAGACGCTGGAGAGGCTGGCCGACGCCCGCGGCGACCACCGCACGCGCTTCAACCTCATCGGCCACAGCATGGGCGGCCTGATCGCCCGGTACTACCTGCGCTACGGGACGGTGGAGCCCCAGCCGGGCATGCCCGTGACCTGGGCGGGGGCGCGGCGGATCAACAGCCTGGCCCTGGTGGCGGTGCCCAACGCGGGCAGCATCCATTCGCTGGAGGCGATGCTCTACGGCAACCGCGTCGGCCTGTCCTACACCACCCTCGCCGCCTCCGTGATCGCGCGCATGCCCTCCGTCTACCAGCTCCTGCCCCCGAAGGGCGCACCCGCCCTGCTCGACGCCGGCGGGCAGGAAATCGGCGCGGACCTGCACGAGGTCTCGACCTGGGAGCAGTTCGGCTGGGGAGCCTTCTCCCCCACCGCGCTCCGACGCCTGAGCGGCCTCCAGCACGACCGCGACCGCGTCTCCTACGCGGAGTACCTGGCCGCCGTGCTCCAGCGCGCCCGGGACTTCCATCGCGCCCTCGCCCAGACCCCGACCACGCCCTGCCCGGTCAAGGTGACGTCGCTGGGGGGCGACTGCATGCCTACCCTGGCCCGTTGCATCGTGCCGGAGAAGCGCGGGAGCTTCCCGCGGTTCGAGCCCCTGAACCGCAAGGAGGCGGAGTCGATGTTCGAGGCCGGCGACGGCCGCGTGACCCGCGCCTCGGTGCTGGGGTCGCACCTCAAAGGCGCCGAGGACTCGGAGGCGGGCTCCGGCTACGCCGAGGTCGGGCGCACGTTCATCGGCAGCGCCGACCACCACGGCATCTACAAGGAGCCGACCTTCCAGAGCGTGCTCCTCCGCCAGCTCCTGCGCGCCGCGCCTCGCCCGTCGGACCGCGACCTCGCCCCCGCCGCCGACGGCGGCTCCTGACGCCGCCGCCGCCGCGCCTCGCCGTTCGCGTCCGCCGCCGACGCCCGCTAGAATGAGGGACGCCGGCCGGCAACCAGAAGGAGACGACAAGGCTCGATGACACCGGCGCACGCGCACGGGTTCCTGCGGTCCTCCCTCGGCCTCAAGATCGTGATGGCCGTGACGGGCCTGATCCTCTTCGGCTTCGTGATCGGCCACCTGATCGGCAACCTGCAGGTCTACCTGGGGCCGGAGGCCATGGACGCGTACGCGGTGTTCCTCCGCTCCTTCCTGCACGGCAGCGGGCTCTGGATCGCGCGCGGGGGGCTGCTCCTGGCCGCCTCTCTGCACGTCTGGTCGGCCACGTTGCTGACCCTGATCAACCGCGCCGCCCGCCCGGTGGGCTACCGTGAGGTGCAGCGGCGGGAGTCGACCTACGCCTCGCGCACGATGCGCTGGAGCGGCGTGACCCTGCTCCTGTTCGTCGTCTATCACCTGCTCCACCTGACGTTCGGCGTGCGCGCGGTGCACCCGCGGTTCGTGCACGGCGCGGTCTTCCACAACTTCGTGACCGGCTTCCAGAACCCGCTCGTCTCCGCCTTCTACATCCTGGCCATGCTCGCCCTCGGCCTCCACCTCTACCACGGCGCCTGGAGCTTCATGCAGACCCTCGGGCTGAGCCATCCGCGCTACGACACCCTGCGCTACGCGGTGGCCATCGTCCTCACCGTCGTGGTGGTGGCCGGCAACATCTCGTTCCCGGTGGCGGTGCTCACCGGCGTGCTCCACGATCCGGCGGTGAGCGACATCCGCACGGCCGCGACACCGGCAGGGCACTGAGATGACCGACCTGAAGCCGAAGGTCCCGGAGGGCCCGATCGAGAAGAAGTGGGACCAGCACCGCTTCGCCATGAAGCTGGTCAACCCCGCCAACAAGAGGAAGTTCGACGTGATCGTGGTCGGCTCCGGCCTGGCCGGGGCCTCCGCCGCGGCCAGCCTGGCCCAGCTCGGCTACAACGTGAAGTGCTTCTGCTACCAGGACAGCCCGCGGCGCGCGCACTCCATCGCCGCCCAGGGCGGGATCAACGCGGCCAAGAACTACCAGAACGACGGCGACAGCATCTACCGGCTGTTCTACGACACCGTGAAGGGGGGGGACTTCCGGTCGCGCGAGGCCAACGTCTACCGCCTGGCCCAGATCAGCGTGAACATCATCGACCAGTGCGTGGCCCAGGGGGTGCCCTTCGCCCGCGAGTACGGCGGCACCCTGGCCAACCGCTCCTTCGGGGGGGCCCAGGTCTCGCGGACCTTCTACGCGCGGGGGCAGACCGGCCAGCAGCTCCTGCTCGGGGCCTACCAGGCACTGGAGAGGCAGATCGGCCTGGGCAAGGTCGCGATGTTCTCGCGGCACGAGATGCTGGAGCTGGTCGTGGTCGACGGCCGCGCGCGCGGCATCGTGACCCGCGACCTCGTCACCGGCGAGGTGGAGTCGCACGCCGCCGACGCCGTCATCCTCGCCAGCGGCGGCTACGGCAACGTCTTCTACCTCGCGACCTACGCCAAGGGCGCGAACGCCACCGCCATCTGGCGCGCCTACAAGAAGGGCGCCTGGTTCGCCAACCCCTGCTTCACCCAGATCCACCCGACCTGCATCCCGGTGAGCGGCGAGCACCAGAGCAAGCTCACCCTCATGAGCGAGTCCCTGCGCAACGACGGGCGGATCTGGGTGCCCAAGACGAAGAGGGACACCCGGCCGCCCGACCAGATCCCCGAGGACGACCGCGACTACTACCTGGAGCGGCGCTATCCCGCCTTCGGCAACCTGGTCCCGCGCGACATCGCCTCCCGAGCGGCCAAGCAGGTGGCGGACGAAGGGCGCGGGGTGGGCCCCGGCGGGTACGGCGTCTACCTGGACTTCGCGGACGCGATCAAGCGCCTGGGGGCGGCCGCCATCGGCGAGAAGTACGGCAACCTCTTCGACATGTACGAGCGCATCACCGACGAGAACCCCTACAAGGTCCCCATGCGCATCTACCCCGCCATGCATTACACGATGGGCGGCCTGTGGGTGGACTACAACCTCATGAGCACCATCCCTGGCCTGCACGTCCTGGGCGAGGCCAACTTCTCCGACCACGGCGCCAACCGTCTGGGGGCCAGCGCGCTCATGCAGGGGCTGGCCGACGGGTACTTCGTCATCCCCTACACGATCGGCGACTACCTGGCCACGTCTTCCCTCCCCAAGGTCGGCTCCGACCACCCGGCCTTCAAGGAGGCGGAGGCGGCGGTGGAGGCGCGGGTCAAGAAGCTGATCTCCATCGAGGGCCAGCGTCCGGTGGATTCCTTCCATCGCGAGCTGGGCCGGGTGATGTGGGAGCACTGCGGGATGTCGCGCTCGGCGGAGGGTCTCAAGGTCGCGCTGGAGAAGATCCCCGTCCTGCGCGAGGAGTACTGGCGCAACGTGCGCGTGCTGGGCGAGGACGCGTCCCTCAACCAGTCCCTGGAGAAGGCGGGGCGGGTGGCCGACTTCCTCGAGCTGGCGGAGCTGATGTGCCGGGACGCCCTCGAGCGCGAGGAGTCCTGCGGGGGCCACTTCCGCCTCGAGCACCAGACCCCGGAGGGAGAGGCCTTGCGCGACGACGAGCACTTCTCGCACGTCGCGGCCTGGGAATACACGGGCGACGGCCAGGCCCCCCGGCGCCACCAGGAGGCGCTCGATTTCGAGTACGTCCACCCCAGCCAGCGGAGCTACAAGTGAGGCTGACTCTCCACGTCTGGCGGCAGAAGGACAGGAAGGCGGAAGGGCGGTTCGTCACCTACGAGGCGCCCGACATCTCCCCCGACATGTCGTTCCTGGAGATGCTGGACGTCGTGAACGAGCGGCTCGTCCTCAAGGAAGAGGAGCCGATCGCCTTCGACCACGACTGCCGGGAGGGCATCTGCGGCACCTGCGGCATGGTCATCAACGGCGCGCCCCACGGGCCCCGGCGGGCGACCACCGCCTGCCAGCTCCACATGCGCTCGTTCAAGGACGGCGACACCATCACCATCGAGCCCTGGCGCGCCACCGCCTTCCCCGTCCTCAAGGACCTCGTGGTGGACCGCACCGCCTTCGACCGCATCATCGCCGCCGGCGGGTTCATCACCGTGCCCACCGGCAGCGCCCCCGACGGCAACGCCATCCCCGTGGCCAAGACGGATGCCGACCGGGCCATGGACGCCGCCGCCTGCATCGGATGCGGGGCCTGCGTGGCCGCCTGCCCCAACGCCTCCGCCATGCTCTTCACGTCGGCCAAGATCGCCCACCTGGGCCTGTTGCCGCAGGGACAGCCGGAGCGGCACGAGCGGGTCCTGAAGATGGTGGCGCAGATGGACGCGGAGGGCTTCGGCTCCTGCACGAACCACTTCGAGTGCGAGGCGGCCTGCCCCAAGGACATCAGCGTGGCGTGGATCGCGCGCCTCTACCGCGACTACATTCGGGCCACGCTGACCGCACGGCCGGAGACCGGCAAGGGCGGCGGCGTCGGATAGCGTTCGCCGCCGCCCACGGGAGGGACTGCTCGCACCGGCGGGCTGGTTCCTCGCGATCCTCGCCGCCTTCACGCTCTCGCGCGCCCTCTACTTCCGGGCCGGCGTGCGCTTCAACGACGGCCCGCTCGGCGTCTACTGGCAGTACCTGGACCCGTTCCTGCTGCGACGCCGGCTGGCCGAGAGCCTGGTCCATCTCCATTCCCAGCCGCCGCTCTACAACCTCTATCTCGGCCTCGCCCTGAAGACGGGCCACGAGCGCGCGGTCTTCATCGCGACCTACGTCTTCTCGGGCCTCGTCCTCTACGCGGGCCTCTTCCTCCTCATGCGGCGGCTCTCGGTGCCGGCGCCGCTCGGGTTCGCGCTGGCCACCTGGATGGCGACCAGCCCCGCCTTCGTCGCCTACGAGAGCTGGCTCTTCTACACGCTCCCCGTGGCCATGCTGCTCGTCCTGGCCGCGCTCGCCTTCGCCCGCGCGGTGCGCCGGGAAAGGACGCGCGACGGCTTCGCCTTCATGGCCGTGATGGCCGTCGTCTCCCTGACGCGCAGCCTGTACCACCTGGTGTTCCTCGTGCTCGCCACCGGGCTCCTCGCCCTCGCCTGGCGCGCCCCACGCCGCGCGCTGAAGGCGGCCGCCCTTCCCCTGCTCGTGGTGGTCGGCCTCTACGCCAAGAACGCCGCCCTCTTCGGCCACTTCGCCCCCAGCACATGGACGGGCATGAACCTCGCGCGCCTGACCACGGAGGCCCTCGACCGCGCGGAGGCGGAGCGGCTGGTCGCGGAGGGCACGCTCCATCCCGCCAGCCTCGTCCCCGCCTTCTCGAGGCCGGACGCGTATCCGCGGGCCTACTTCGCGGAGGCGCCTCCGAGCCGCGTCCGCGCGCTCTTCTGGGAGACGAAGACGACGGGGGCCACGAACTTCAACCACGCGGCCTACCTCGCGATCTCGGAGGACGCGATGCGCGACGGGCGGTGGGTCGTCGTCCATCGGCCGATGGCGTACCTGCGGGCGGTCCGCGAAGCCTGGGGCGTCTACTTCCGGTCGCCCGCCGACCTGCGCTTCCTCGGCATCGCCAACCTCGACGCCCTGCGAAAGGCGATGGAGGCCTACGACGCCCTGTTCTTCGGCCGATGGCCGTGGCCGGGGCCCACCGACGATCCGGGCGCTCCGCGGCGGTACTGGGGGCTCCTCCTGGGCCTGCCCCTCGCCCTGGCCACCGGCCTCGCCGCCGCGGCGGGCCGCGGTCCGGGCCGCGACCTCGACCGCGGGCAGCGGCTCCTGGCCGCCTTCCTCTGCCTCACGATCGCGTACGTGGCCCTGGTGGGCAACCTGCTGGAGCTGGGCGAGAACAACCGGTTCCGCGTCGAGACCGACCCTCTCTCGCTGTGCCTGCTCGGCCTGGCCGCGACGGCCGCCCTCCGGACGGTCCGGGGGCGGAGCCGTCCTGTGCTTCAATGACGGCGTGATCGGCCTCGTCCGCGACCTGGTTCATGCCTTCCAGCTCGTCCTCTTCGTGCGCCTGGCCCTCGCCATCCTGCTCGGCGGCGCCATCGGGGTGGAGCGCGAGCTCAAGGGGAAGCCGGCCGGCCTGCGCACGAACATCCTCATCTGCCTGGGGGCGGCCGCCTTCACGCACCTGTCGATGCAGATCGGCGGTCCCGGCGACCCCGGCCGCATCGCCGCCCAGATCCTCACCGGCGTGGGCTTCATCGGCGCCGGCACCATCATGCACACGCGCGGATCCGTGACCGGCCTGACCAGCGCCGCCACCATCTGGGTGGTGTCCGCGATCGGGATGGCGCTCGGGGCGGGACGATACATCGAAGCCCTGGGCACCACCGCCCTCGTGATGATCGTGCTCGGGGGATTGACGAAGGCCGAGGACGCGATCGGCCACTACTCGACCAGCAGCCACCTCGTCATCCACGCCCGGCCGGACCCGACCCCGATCGACGATCTGCGCACCCTGGTCGAGAAGACGGGCCTCACGATCTTCCGGAGTGACGTCCGCCGCGAGAACGTGGACCTGGTGATCGACATCGAGATGCGCGGTTCCCGCCGCCTCCACGAGCAGGCCCTGATCGCGGTCGTCCATCATCCGGCGGTCCGGAGCGTCTCGACGGGAGAGTAGCCGTCGCCTCAGATCTTCAGGACGTCGACCAGCTCCTTGACCGCCGCCGCCGACTTGTGGAGGGCGGCCTGCTCGGAGTCGGTGAGCTTGATCGGCCAGATCTTCTCCACGCCCTTGGCCCCCAGCTGGGCGGGCACGCCAACGTAGAGGCCGTTGATCCCGAACTCGCCCTCCAGGTAGCAGCAGCAGGGCAGGATCTTGTGCTTGTCCTTGAGGACGGCGTCCACCATCTCCGCGGTCGACGAGGAGGGCGCGTAGTAGGCGGATCCCGTCTTGAGGAGGGCGACGATCTCCGCCCCGCCCCCGGCCGTGCGCTTCACGATCGCGTCCACGCGGTCGGGCGGCAGCAGCTCGGTGATGGGGATGCCGGAGACGGTCGAGTAGCGCGGCAGCGGGACCATGGTGTCGCCGTGGCCGCCGAGCACGAAGGCGTGGGTGTTCTCGACGGAGACGCCCAGCTCCATCGCGATGAAGGTCCGCATGCGCGCGCTGTCGAGGACGCCCGCCATCCCGAACACGCGGTGCTTGGGCAGGCCGGAAACCTTGTAGGCCACCTGGCACATCGCGTCGAGCGGGTTGGAGACCACGATCAGGATCGCGTTCGGGGAGTGCTTGAGCGATTGCTCCGTGCACTCCTTCACGATCTTGTAGTTCGTGTTGAGCAGGTCGTCGCGGCTCATCCCCGGCTTGCGCGCGATCCCGGCCGTGATGACCACCACGTCGGAGCCGGCGGTGTCCTTGTAGTCGTTGGTGCCGATCACGCGGGAGTCGGTCCCTTCGACCGGCGAAGCCTCCATGATGTCGAGGCCCTTCCCCTGGGGCATGCCCTCGACGATGTCGATGAGGACGACGTCCGCCAGCTCCTTGTCGGCCAGGCGCTGGGCCAGGGTCGCCCCCACGTTGCCGCCGCCCACCACGGTGACTTTTCGGTTCATGTCGAGCTCCTCGGAAAGGCCGCCTCTGGCCCGTCGCGACCGGCGATTCTACTCTCGGGCCGGCGCCACGGTCATGAGACAAACGGCCGCGATCGTGCACTGGCCGCCCCGGACGGCCGGCCGTCGGTCAAAGGTTCTCGATGATCGCCGACGCGAACTCCGAGGTCTTGAGGAGGCGCGCGCCTTCCATCTGCCGCTCGAAGTCGTAAGTGACGCGCTTCTGGCCGATCGTCTTCTCGAGGGCGGACTCGATGCGGAGAGCGGCCTCGCCCCAGCCCATGTACTGAAGCATCATGCCCCCGGAGAGGATCACCGATCCCGGGTTCACCTTGTCGAGGTCGGCGTACTTGGGCGCCGTGCCGTGGGTGGCCTCGAAGATGGCATGGCCGGTCTCGTAGTTGATGTTGCCGCCGGGAGCGATGCCGATGCCGCCCACCTGCGCGGCCAGCGCGTCCGAGAGGTAGTCGCCGTTGAGATTCGGAGTCGCGATGACGTCGAAGTCCTTGGCCCGGGTGAGGACCTGCTGCAGCGTGATGTCGGCGATGGAGTCGCGCACGAGGATCTTCTGCTTCCACTTGCCGCCGCCGTGGGTCGGCGCCAGGCCGAGCGCGGTCTCGACCTCCTTGCGCACCTTACCCTTCTGGTCGTCGGTCATGAGGTCGTAGCCGGGCTCGATCGCGCGCGCGTTGTCCTCCTTCCCGAGGGCGGCGTCCTTCTCCTTGTTGCCGAGGATCCAGCTCTCGCGCTCCGTCACCACCTGGTCGCGGAACTCGCGCGTGGACAGGGCGTAGCCCCAGTCGCGGAAGGCGCCCTCGGTGTACTTCATGATGTTGCCCTTGTGCACGAGGGTCAGGCTCTTGCGCTTGTGGTCGAGGGCGTAGCGAAGGGCGGCGCGCACGAGGCGCTCGGTGCCCTCGCGCGAGACGGGCTTGATGCCGATGCCGCTCGTCTCCGGGAACCGGATCTTCTTGACCTTCATCTCGGACTGGAGCCAGGCGATGACCTTCTGCGCCTCCGGCGTGCCCGCCGCCCACTCGATGCCGGCGTAGATGTCCTCCGTGTTCTCGCGGAAGATCACCATGTCCACGGCCTCGGGCCGCTTCACCGGGCTCGGCACGCCCTTGAAGTAGCGGACCGGGCGCAGGCAGACGTAGAGGTCCAGCTCCTGGCGCAGGGCGACGTTGAGGGAGCGGATCCCGCCCCCGACCGGCGTGGTCAGCGGCCCCTTGATCCCGACCAGGTACTTGCGGAAGGCGTCGAGCGTCTCCGCGGGCATCCATTCCCTGGTCTGGTTGAAGGCCTTCTCGCCCGCCAGCACCTCGAGCCACGCGATCTTGCGCTTGCCCCCGAAGACCTTCTCGACGGCGGCGTCGAAGACGCGCTGGGAGGCGCGCCAGATGTCGCGGCCGGTGCCGTCGCCCTCCACGTAGGGGACGATGGGATGGTCGGGGACCTGGAGGACCCCGTGGCTGACGGTGATGGTGTCGCCGAACGGCGGATGGAGAGACATGGCAGGAGTTTACCCCACGCTCCGAGCCGCCAAGATCCTCCATTGACAGGGCTGGCCGGCCGGGATAGATTTACCATCCGGTTGGTCAACTGATGGCCCGCACGGCAAACCTCGAAGCCCGACAACGCATCCTCGACACGGCCCACCGCCTCTTCTACACGAGCGGGCTCAATGCCGTCAGCATGGACGCCGTGGCCTCCGCGGCCGGAATGAAGAAGGCCAACCTCTTCCATTACTACCCGAGCAAGGAGTCGCTCGAGCTGGCCGTACTGGACCACGCGGCGGCCAGCATGAACGAGCGCATTGCCCGCGTCGCGCGCACGACCTTCGACCCGATCGGCGGCATTCAACGTATCTTCGAAGAGGCGGCGGCGGTGATGCGACAGAGCCATTGCTCGGGCGGCTGTTTTTTCGGGAATCTTGCCCTGGAATCCGCGGACGGCAACGAGCCGATCCGCCGCAAGGTGGCCGAGCACCTCCAGGCGTGGACGACGCTGCTGGCCGCGTTCCTCGAGCGCTGGCACCGGACCGGGTATTTCCGCGAGGAGTTCCAGCCGCACGTGGCGGCGCAGGCGATCCTCTCCCTCCTCGAAGGGGCCCTGCTCTTCAGCAAGGCCAGCAAGAGCCCGGAGCCGGTCGACAGCGCCAAGCACCTTGCCGTCGCGTACCTCGAAGCCATCCGAGCGTAGGGGGCTGGTGAGCGTCGAGGCGTCCCAGGAGAATTCATGACACCTTCGAGACGCAAGACGGGCTTGCCCAGTCACGAGATCTGGCGCCGCGAAGCGGCCAAGGCTCGTGGCCGGCTTTATGGATCGACCGTCCTCTATACGACGTACTCCCTGACCGTGCTCGTCTGGGCGCTGAGCCGCCCGTCATACCGGATGGCCGCGCTCGCCTTCTTCGGGCTCGGCGTCGCGATCTGGACCGCGTTCGAGTACTGGGTCCATCGCTACATCCTGCACGGCCGTTTCCCGGACGGGCCGAGCGTGTTCCAGCACTTCCTGCACAAGCGCTTCGACCCGCTGCACTGGGAGCACCACGAGCGGCCGTGGGACGGCGAGCACATCAACGGCCGGCTCCGGGACACGCTGCTGTTCGCGTCCGTCTTCGTGGCCATCGCCGCGTTCTTCCCTCTGTGGTCGGCGCCGGTCATGATCGCGGGGTTCCTGCTCGCCTACATCGTCGAGGAGTGGGTCCACCACTCGGTGCACTTCTACCACTTCCGGAACCCGTACTTCCGCTACATCAAGCGCCATCACCTCTACCATCACAGTCCGATGGGCGAGGACGTAGGCTATGGGCTCACCAACGGCTTCTGGGACATCGTGTTCAGCACCCGGATCCCGACCGAGCAGCGGCGGCGCCTGTATGCGCGGGGGCGGAAGTTGCCGCCGCCGGGGGTGGCCATGCGGACGGAGACGGAAGTAGGAGCGAGCTCCGGACCGGCGAGCGTGGCGTAGGCCCCCCCCGGACACCGGGGGCGGACCGAGATCGTTTAGACCTGAACGATTTCGTTCCGGAACGAAGTGCGGGCACCGATCCGAGAGGTTCACTGCCCACGACGGCGTTGGACCATTGGCGTATTGACATCATTGGCCACGGGGTATTGACTGCATCGCACTACCTCGCCTTGCAGGAGGCCCGATGAAGCATGAGATCGTTCCGTCGTTGGTGGTCGTAGGCCTGAGCCTGATGGGGCCGCTGGCCGCCCCCGCCGCCGCACAGACGAAGGACGCCCCGAAGATCCAGATACCCCAGCCCGGGGTCCCGCAGATCATGACCCTCGAGGGTCGTTACGTCCGCGCGGCCTACAACAACGAGGGCTACGTCATCCTCGGATACCGCCTGGCCAACCTGTCGGTGGGCGAGAAGTGGATGCTCATCGAGGCCGGCATGACCGTTCGCGAGGGAGTGGAGGACTACACGCTCAAACGCGACGCGGTGTCGATCGAGACGCCGGACGGAAAGACGATCCCCATGGCGTCCATGGAGGACTACCGGAAGGGGGAGACGCGCGCGCTGGAGAATCGGGAGAAGGTCCAACGCGACTCGATCAACTACTTCCCGCCGATGGCGAGCCGGGCGTGCCGGATCGGGTTCTTCGCCGAGATCGACGCTCCCGTCCTTCCCTGGGACCAGGTCGATCTGTCCTACCAGCGCGCGTGCCTCGGCCGGCTCTACTTCCAGATCCCCGGCGGTATCACGTACGGCCAACACTGGCTGAACGTGAAGTTCAAGAACAGCCTCGTGCGCGTGCCGTTCCGGATCCTGACCAAGGACGAAGACAAGCTGCTCGAGAAGAACTACAGCAGCATCGAGAAGCAGGTCAAGGAGGCGTTCAAGCCGAAGCCGAAGAGCTGACCGCAATCCGACGGTAGAGATCGATGCTCAAGAAGCCCGTGATCCTCCTGGGAACCCTCTGCCTCCTGGCCGCCGCGCGCGGCGAGGCCCAGCGCACGCTCGTCGGCGAACATGCCCGTCACGGGTACCCGGCCACGATCTTCCAGGAGCTCTTCGACCACCTTGCCGCCTCCGGCTTCTGGCCGGTCTGGCTGGACACCTACAGCGTCGGGGGGAAGAGCTACCTCAACGGGGTCTGGCGTCCGGCGGAGAAGGAGTGGCGGGCCCACTGCCTCCGGGACGGCGCCACGCACCAGAAGAACTCGAACGACGCGGACAAGGACGGCTTCGGGCCGGTGTTCGTGGACAGCTCCGTCTCCGGGAACCAGGTCCTCTACACCGCGATCTACGTCAAGGGCGAGCCCTCCGACAAGATCTTCCGGCACGGCCTCACCACGTCACAGCACGACACGGAGCTCGCGAACGCCAAGAACCGGCACCTCCGGCCCGTGAACATCGCGGTGGTCTCCGTCGGCGGCCAGCGCGCCTACACCGTGCTCTACCGGCCGGAGAAGATCGGCGAGTGGGAGATCCGGTCGCAGGTGGCGGAAGGCGACTACCAGGACGAGTACGACAAGCAGAAGAAGGACGGCCGCCGGCCCATCTACCTGAACGCGTACATGCACCAGGGCAAGCCGTTCCTGTCCGCCGTGTTCGCGTCCGACCGCCCCGAGGGCAAGGACCGCCACCTGATGCCTCGAGCCAGCATCGGTACGCCGCCGCCTGGTGGAAGTGATGCCAGCCCGGCGGTCAGGTGGAGGATGGGTCTCCAGTACATGACTGGTCCGACATCGGTCTAGCCGACTGAGGAAGACCGCGGATCGAAGTCATTCGGTCTTCGGCGGAATGCGCGCGGCGGCGGGCGTGCCCGACGGCACCTCAAGTACTGGTTGAAGCTACTCGTTCCGGAACGAGCGGCCTTTTCGCGCGTTGCTCATTCGCTCAAGCATCTGGTCAACTCACGGTCCGATTGCGACCGTCGCCTCGGCAGCCCGGGCCGCGCCCAGCGCGGCGACCAGCTCTCCCGCCCGCACCTTGCGGACCTGGCCGGCGCGCCAGAGGTCGGGCAGGGTTCGGCGCTCGGCCGTGGTGAGCGCGGCATCGAGGTAGCCGGGCAGGTCGATCAGGCCGCCGCCGATCGCGACGATCGCGGGATTCACGATGTCGAGGAGCGCGGCCAGGCCGAGGCCGAGGGCGTTGCCGGCTTCGCGGATCACTCGTAGCGTCTCTCGATCGCCCGCTTCGGCACGCGTGCGCATCGTCGCGCCGTCCACGCCCAGCCGCCGGACGAGGGCTTCGCCCGACGCGAGCTGATCCAGGGTTCGCACGCCGTCAGGGCCGATCGCGATCGGGATGCTTCCGAGCTCGCCCGCCCAGCCGTTCGCGCCGCTCAGCGGACGACCGTTCACCAGCATGGCCGCGCCGATGCCGGTGCCGGCCATCACCACCGCGGCCGTGACGCCGGCCGGCGCGTCGTGGCACTCCTCGACCAGCGCGGCCGCGGCGTCGTTGATCATCGCGAACTTCATGCCGTCCGTGAGCGTCGCGGGCGGGCGCCAGCCGACCATGCCCGGGATCACGTCGCAGGCGACGACGGACGGCTCGGGACCGACGAGGCCCGGGATGGCGAGACCGATGGCGGACGGCGGGCGCGGGAGCTGCTCCAGGAACCGCTCGATCGCGTTCTCCAGCGCGCGACCATCGAAAGATGAACCCGTCGGAACGCGCGCGACGATGCGTCCGTCCGGCGCATCCGCGACCATCAGCAGCTTCGTCCCGCCAAGGTCGCACCCGACTCGCACAGGAACGCTAGCCCAGAGCCAGCGCGCGCGCCTCGCGCACGCCCGGGACCGTCGTGACCTCGGCCAGGACCGCGGGCGAGACCTCGTTGTCCACCTCGATCAGCATCACCGCCCGCCCGCTGCCGGGCTTCCGTCCCACCGTCATGCGCGCGATGTTGACGTCGTGCTGGCCGAGCACGCCGCCCAGG
>JBGPBV010000024.1:0-60665 GCA_041481445.1 Vicinamibacteria bacterium | reverse complement strand
GCCCATCATGGGGGACAGGGTCAGGGCCACCACGCCGGAGACGATGACGGCGCCGGCCAGGGTGAAGGCGAACTCGCGGAAGAGGGCGCCGGTGAGGCCGCCCTGGATGGCCACCGGCGTGTAGACCGCGGCCAGGGTGATGGTCATGGCCACGATGGGCCCCACCAGCTCGCGGGCGGCATGGAGGGCCGCCTCGAAGGGGCGCTTGCCCAGCTGGAGATGGCGCTCCACGTTCTCGACCATGACGATCGCGTCGTCCACCACCAGCCCCACCGCGAGCACGATGGCGAGAAGGGTGAGGAGGTTGATGGTGAACCCGGCCGCCATCATCAGGAAGACGGCGCCGACCAGCGAGATCGGGATGGCCACCACGGGGATCAGCACCGAGCGCAGCGACCCCAGGAACAGGAAGATGACCACCACCACGATGAGGAGGGTCTCGGTCAGGGTCTTGAGCACCTCGTCGATGGCGTCCTGGATGTAGGCGGTCGAGTCGTAGGGAATGCCCGCCTTCATCCCGGTGGGGAGCTGGGCCTGGATGTCCGGCATCGTCTCCCGCACCTTCTTGATGACGTCGAGGGAGTTCGCGGTCGGCAGCACCCAGATCCCCATGAAGGTGGCGGCCTGGCCGTTGAAGCGGACGTCGGAGTCGTAGTTCTCGGCCCCGAGCACCACGTCCGAGACGTCGCCGAGGCGGACGACCACTCCCTTCTCCTCCTTCACCACGAGCTGCCGGAACTCCTCCGGCGTGCGCAGGTCGGTGTTGGCCACCAGGTTCACCGACACCATCGAGCCCTTGGTCCGTCCGAGGGCGGACAGGGAGTTGTTGGCGGCCAGGGCGGCGCGCACCTGCGAGGGCGAGATGCCGAGGGCGGCCATCTTGTCCGGCTTGAGCCAGACGCGCATGGCGAAGGTGCGGTCACCCAGGATGTCCGCGCGCTGCACCCCGCTGATCGCGCTCAGCCGCGGCTGGACCACGCGCGTCAGGTAGTCCGTGATCTGGTTCTGGTCGAGCGAGTCCGACGCGAACCCGATGTACATGGCCGCGAACTGGTTGTCCGCGGTCTCCAGCTCGATGACGGGCGCCTCCGCCTCCGGCGGGAGCTGGTTGCGCACCTGGGCCACCTTGGCCTGGATCTGGGTCAGGGCGGCGCTGGTGTCGTAGTTGAGCTTGAGGTGGACGGTGATCGTGCTCGAGCCCTGCGCGCTCGACGACTCGACGTAGTCGATGCCGTCCGCGCTGGCGATCACCCGCTCGAGAGGCGTGGTGATGAAGCCGCGCACGAGGTCGGCGGAGGCGCCCACGTAGGCGGTGCCCACCCGGATGACCGCGATGTCGCTCCGGGGGTACTGGCGCACGCTGAGCGAGCGGATCGCCTGCAGCCCGGCGATGAGGATCACGAGGTTCACGACCACGGCCAGGACGGGCCGCTTGACGAACAGGTCGGTGAAACGCATCAGTTGTCCTCCGGCTTCGGCGCCGCCTCGTTCGAGGGCTGGGTCTCGTTGTGCACGCGGACGGCGGCGCCCGTGCGCAGCTTGAACGCGCCGGAGGTCACCACCTCCTGGCCCGCGCTCAGGCCGGACACCACCGCCACCTGGTCCCCTCGCGCGCCCCCCAGCTTGACGACCTGCTGGCGGACACCGCGGTAGGCCTTGCCGCCCGGGCCGTCCAGGTCGCCGACCACGAACACGGAATCGCCGTAGGGGGCGTAGCTGATGGCGGAGGCGGGAAGGACCACCATCGAGCGCTCGACCCCCAGCGCCACCTCGGCCTTCACGAACGTGCCCGGGCGGAAACGCCCGTCCGGATTGGCGAGGGTGGCCTGGACCTGCGCGTTGCGCGTCCCTTCGTCGACCACGGCGTCGACGGCGGTGATGCGGCCGGAGGACTGGCCGGCCACGCCCTCCGCGCTGACCCGGACGGGGGCGCCGATCTTCAGGGAGCCGAGCTCCTGCTGCGGCACCGAGAAGTTGACGTAGATCGGGTCGATGGCCTGGAGGGACACCACCGCCTCGCCCGCGTTCAGGTACTGCCCGAGGTTCACCTGCCGGATGCCGAGCACGCCGGCAAAGGGGGCGCGGATCTGCTTGCGCTCGATGGTGGCGCGGATCTCCCCCACCTTCGCCTCCGCCTGCTTGTGCTCCGCGCTCGCCTTGTCGAAGTCGGCCTGCGCGATCACGCCCTCCGCGACCAGGCCGCGGGCGCGGTCGAGGTTCGCGTGCGCGAGGTCACGCTGGGCCTCCGCCGCCTGGAGCTGCGCCCGTTCCTGCCGCGAGTCGAGGCGGACGAGGACCTGTCCGGCCGGCACCGCCCGCCCGGACTCGAACGAGATCTCCTCCACCATGCCCGGAAGATCCGCGCTCACGGTCACGCCCCGCACCGCCACCACCGTCCCGATCGCCGGCAGCGTCGCCGGCCAGGCCTCCGCCCGCGCCGCGATCGTGGTGACCGCTTCCGGCGGAGGCTGGAACGAGGCCGCCATGGCCATGCCCGCCTTGATCTGACGGAACTTCACGGTGCCGATGGCGGCCAGGAACGCCATGACCGCCAGCAGCATCACGCCCATTCGCTTGCTCATGGATCTCCACTCCGATTCGGTCGCGGTCCGGCCGCGCCCCACGCCTACCGGCCGCATCTGGTTCTTCGGCATTGCATAGGGCTAGACGATTCAGCCCTGAACTATGATCCGCAAAAAAAGGTCAACGCCCGTCGCGCAGGGACGAGAGCAGCTCCAGGAAGTGCGGGCGCTGGGCCTCGGGAATGGGCGCGAAGACCTCGCGCTCCGCGCGCTCGAGGGCGCGCCGGGCGGCGGCGTGGCGCGCGCGGCCCTCCGCGGTCAGCTCCGCGCGGATGGACCGGCGGTCGTCCGGATCGTCGGCCCGCCGCACGAGGCGCTCCGCCTCCAGGCGATCGACGAGCTGCGTGACGTTGGAGCGCACGCAGGCCAGCCGTTCGGCCAGGGTGCTCAGGGGCAGCGGCTCCCCCGCCGCCACCAGCTTGGCCAGGATCCCGAACTTGGCCAGGGACAGGCCCAGCGGCTCCAGCGCCGCCTCCAGCCGGCCCTCCAGCGCGTGCAGGGTGCCGAGCACCTGCGCGGTCAGGAACCCGGGGCCGGATTCGTTCATGTCTGTATGGTACAGCAGTTCACGATCCCCGTCAACCGTGACGGCGGGAGGGCGCGGGGGGCGGCGTGCTTCTTCCGCGCGTACTCGAACAGGATCGACGGCGCCTCCGCGATCGTGCCGCGCGGCCCGCGGATGAGCGCCTCCAGGTAGTGCGGCGCGGGCAGCGCCGGCCGCGTGTCGAGCACGGGCTGGAAGTGCACGGCCAGGCTGCCCCGCTCGAGGATGTGATCGATCAGCGGCGAGGCGTCAGCCCTTCATCTCGATGGCGCGGACCCAGGCCCCGCCCGTGCGCACGCGGAACACGAGCTTGCGTCCGAGCAAGCCGCCCACGTCCTCGCCGACCACGGGGATGGCCGCTTCGCGCAGCCGCTCGCGGGCCACCTCGACGTTGAGCGTGCCCAGCGACCCGCTCTCGGCGCGGAAGGCCTCGAGGACGCAGGCGCCCCCGAAGACCTTGGCCAGGAGCCGCGAGCGCCGGCCGCCCAGCTCCAGCACCCGCGTGATGAGGAGGGGCATCGCGGTGTCGCCGAAGCGCGGCGAGGGCGCGCTGCCCGAGGGCAGCAGGAAGTGGTTCATGCCCCCCACCTGCGCCTGGGCGTCCCAGAGGCAGACGGCCACGCAGGAGCCGAGGATGGTGGTGACCTGGACGTCTTCGGCGGAGGCGTAGAGCCGTCCCGGCGCCAGGTAGACGCGGGTCAGACCCCCGGACCCCGAATCGGCGGGCTCGGGCGGCGAGAGCCGGTGCATGTGCGGCGCGTCCGCGAGTGCGATCACCAGCGCCGCGCCACTTCGAGGGCCACCTTGGCGTGCAGTCCGGTGCAGTAGAGGGCGAAGGCGGCCTGGGTGGCGAGCAGGTCGAACAGCTCGCGGTCGAGGTCCTCGATCCCGCCCTTCTGCGGCAGCAGGCTGAAGATCGCGATGACGCCGGTGACGACGTCGTCGAGCTTGAGGGGCACGCAGGCGGTCAGCCGGCTCTCCAGGCCCGTCGTGCCGGAGAGCTGGGCGGGGTCCACCACGAGGATCTCGCCGGTGCGCGCGGTGAGGCCGATGAGGCCGCTGCCCACGGGGATGGGCGGGCACTCCTGGCGGTCGACGCCGAAGGAGGCCACGAGCTCGAGGTGCTGGCTCTCCGGGTCCAGCTCGAACAGCGCCGCCTCCTCCGAGCCGATGAGGTTCGCGATGATCTCCTGGATGGCCGCCACCACCTCCTGGCGGTCCAGGGTGCCGTGCAGGCGGTAGCTGGCCACGTAGAGGTTGGCGAGGTTCGAGTTCTGCTGCTCGACGGCGGCGTAGCGGGAGGTGTCCGCTTCCGTCTCCCGGCGGATGCCGTCGATCTGCGCCAGGAGGGCCGCCTCCTCCTTGCGCTGGCGCTCGATCTCGCTGCGGAGGGCGGCCGCCTGCGTCCGCAGCCGCTCCACCTCGGACTCCAGGCCCGCGGCCTGGGCACGCAGGACGTCGCTCGCGCGGACGACGGTCTCGATGTCGCGCGTCTGGCCGACGAGGGTCTCCTTCTCGGACTGGAGCGCCGCCACCAGCATCTTGAGGCGCTCGACCTCCGCGATGAGGCCCTGGGCGAAGCTCTGGGTGTCCTCCTGCACCTTCCGGACGTAGGCCCCGTGGTCACTCCTTGCTTCACCCACGGCGTTCGTCCATCACGGTGAGGGCGAGGTGGGCCAGGTCGGGCAGGGACTGCGGCTTGCGCAGCACCGCCGCCGCCCCCAGGGCCCGGGCCTCCGCCTCCATGTCCGGCGACATGTACGCGCTCAGGACGATCACGCTGGTGCGGTGGTCGCGGCGGCGGATCTCCCGCAGCAGCTCCAGGCCCCCGGTGCCCCCGAAGCGGGTCACGCGCACGTCGAGGATGGCGAGGTCGTAGTGTCGATGGCTGATCAGCGCCTCGCCTTCCTCGGACTCGCGGGCGAGGTCCACCGTCCAGCCGAGGGTGCGGAAGTACTTCGCGGTCGGCACCAGGATCGCCTCCTCGTCGTCGAGGAGCAGGACCTGCTTGCTGCCGACGCCGGGCACGACGCCGGCGCGGCCCTGGGTGGAGGGCGTCGCCGGGAGGGGTTCGTGCGGCGCGCGGCACCCGGGACGGCGTCCGGTGAGCCCCGAAAGCAATGCCGCCGTGAGACGCCTGTACATCACCACCTCGCTCGAGCCTCCGCGGCCCGCACCCGCAGTGAGCAACTTCACTGCCAGGGCCGACCGCAGGACCTAAGTGCTGCGGCCACGGAAGTTGCGATATCGAGGGGGGAAAGGAGGACGTCGGGGCACGTCTTGAATACGAGAAGGCCGTCCGGGATTCCGGAGAGCCGGAATGGACGGGGCTAGTTGTCCGCGCCCTTGGCGGGAACGATGCCGTGCTTCTTGATGCGCTCGTAGAGCGCGCTGCGCGAGAGGCCCAGGACCTCGGCGGCGGCGGCGACGGCGCCCTTCTCCTCGCGCAGGATCGCCTCGATGTGGCGCCGCTCGGCTTCCGCGAGCGTGATGCGGGCGGTGCCCCCGCCGGTGGCGGCGGGGGCGGCAGGGACGGGGGCGGCGGCCACGTCGGCCGGCTCCAGCGTCGAGCGGTCGGAGAGCAGCAACGCGCGCTCGAGGGCGTTCCGGAGCTGGCGCACGTTGCCCGGCCAGGAGTGGGCCAGGAGCGCCTGCTCGGCGGCGCCGGAGAGGCGCACGCCCGGCCGGCCCATCTCGACGGAGATGCGCTCGACCAGCCGGCGCGCGAGCAGGACCACGTCCGACCCGCGCTCGCGCAGCGGCGGCACCACCAGGGGGACGCCGCTGATGCGGTAGAAGAGGTCCTCGCGGAACTTCTGCTCCTGGACCAGGTGCGCGAGGTCGCGGTGGGTGGCCGCGATCAGCCGCACGTCGACCTGGCGGTCGCGCACGTCGCCCAGCCGCCGGTAGCGGAGGTCCTCCACCACCTTGAGCAGCTTGCCCTGGACCTGGAGGTCGACGTCGCCGATCTCGTCGAGGAACATCGTCCCGCGGTGCGCGATCTCCAGGAGGCCGGCCTTGGCCGCCACCGCCCCCGTGAAGGCGCCCTTCTCGTGGCCGAACAGCTCGGTCTCGAGCAGCTCGCGGGAGAGGCCGGCGCAGTTGAGGTCGACGAAGGCCTCGTCGGCGCGCGGGCCGCTCTGGTGGAACCACCGCGCGAGCACGCCCTTGCCCGTGCCCGTCTCCCCCTGGATGAGGACGGGGACGGTGGAGCCGACGATCCGGGCCGCGTCCGCCGCCAGCTTGCGCACGACGGGGCTCTCGCCGAAGAAGGGGTCGATGGTGTGGCGCGCCCGCGCGGACTTGCCGGCCAGGGAGACCTGGCGCATCCGCCGGTTCTCCAGGGCGCGCTCCATCACGATGAGGAGGGCGGGCAGCTCCACCGGCTTCGTGAAGAACTGCTCTGCCCCCTCCTTGATGGCCTTGACCGCGAGGTCGATGGTGCCGTGGCCGGTGAGGAGCACCACGGGGACGCTGGGGTCCTGGGCCTTGATGGCGCGGAGCACGTCGAGCCCGTCGCCGTCCGGCAGCGAGAAGTCGACCACGGCGGCGTCGAACGAGTCCTGGCGCAGGATCGCGCGCAGGGCGCCCACGCTGTCCGCCTCCAGCACCGCGTAGCCCTTGCCGAGGAGGAAGCGCCGCAGGGGCAGGCGGACATCCGCCTCGTCGTCCACGATCATGACCTTGCGATCAGGCACTCAGGGTCCTCCCCGCGGGCAGGTCCGCGACCGGCAGCACGAGCGTGAAGCGGGCCCCGCCTTCCGCGCGATTCTCCACCATCACCCGCCCGCCGTGCGCCTCCGCCACCCGCTGCACGATGGGCAGGCCGAGGCCGGTCCCCCCCTTGCGGCGGCTGAAGAAGGGCTCGAAGAGCCGGTCGCGGTCCTCGGCCGCGATGCCCGGGCCTTCGTCCTCGACCGTGCAGCGCACGGTGGCCTGGCCGCCCGCCGCCTCCACCGCCGCCCGCACGCGCACCACCGATCCCGACGGCCCGTGCTGGATCGCGTTGGCGAGCAGGTTCTCCACCGCCTGCTCCACCCGCGCCGCCTCGATGGCCAGCGGGGGCATCTCGACCGGGACCTCCTCCTCCACGCGCACCTGCCGCTCGCGGGCCAGGGCGAAGCAGGAGCGGGTGGCCCGCCGCACCACGTCCACGAAGCGCGTGGGCGCCGGCCGCAGCACCGACGGCTTGCCGTAGTCGAGGAGGTCGCGCATGAGCTGGGTGAGGCGCCCGACCTGGGAGCGCAGGAGCACCGAGTATTCCGCGAACTCCGGCCGCTGGCCGAACTCGCTCTCCAGCGCGTCCACCGTGGCCGAGATGCTGAAGAGCGGGTTGCGCACCTCGTGGGCCACGCCCGCCACCAGGGATCCCATCGCCTCCAGCGTGCGCGCGCGACGGAGCTGAGCCTGCATGTTCGTGAACTCGGTCACGTCACGGAAGGTGAGTATGCACCAGGGCGCCTCGCCCCCGTTCCGGAACCAGGGGCTGCCGAGCAGGTAGAACGAGCGCGCGGTGGCGGGCTCGCGGCTCTCCCCCACCACGGAGAGGCCGTTCGAGCTGACCCGCCAATGGATGTCGAGCAGGCTGCTCCAGGGCTCGCGGTCCGCGATCTCGGCCAGGTTCCGGCCGAGGGTCTCCTTGAATCCCGCTCCCGTCGCCAGCTCCAGCGCGCGGCGGTTGAGGCGCTCGATCCGGCCCTCGGGATCCGCGAGCACGACGCCGAGGTCGAGGGCGTCGAAGGTCTGCCGCCACTGCTCGGCCGCGCTGCGCAGGTCCGCTTCCAGGCGGCGCTGGCGCTCCTCCGCCTCCACGCGCTCCGAGATGTCGCAGACCGCGCTGACCCGGACGGCCCTTCCCGCCAGGGGCATGGAGCGGGCGCGCACCTCGGCCGGGAACACCGATCCGTCCGCACGTTTCGCACGGTGCTGGTAGGGCTCCTCGGAATCGCCCAGGAGCCGGGCCTGGACCAGGGCCCGGTCCTCCTCGGCCACGAAGCCCTCGACGGGCCGGCCGACGAGGTCGGCCACCTCACAGCCCAGGATGCGCGCCATCTGGTCGTTGGCGTCGATGAAGACGCCCCCCTCCGTGATCGCGATGCCCTCGAAGGCGGCGGCGGAGAGCCGGCGGAAGCGCTCCTTGCTCTCGATCAGGGCTTGATCGCCCCGCTCGCGCTCGATGGCGGCGCCGAACACCGCCGCCGCCGCCTTGAGGGCCTCGACCTCCGGGGGCGACCATCTCCGATCGCGGCGCGTCTCCCCGAAGCCGAGGACGCCCCAGACGCCACCGTTGGCCATGATGGGAACGGCGGCGAAGGTGCGCGATCCCATCCGCGCCGGGAACGATCGCTCCGAGTCTCCGAGATCGCTCACGGCCACGACGATGTGACGTCCCGCGCGCAACTCGCTTTCCATCCGCGCCAGACCCGAGACACGGGTGGACACCCCCCCTCGGATCCGCGGGTCGTCGAGGGCGATGCCCTGCCCCGGGACCGCCCAGCTGAACAGGAAGCGCGTCCGGGTGGAGCCGTCGGCCTCTTCGACCATCTCCGCCACCCAGGCGCGGGCGGCGTCGGCGGCGGCGCCCAGCCGCGCCAGCACCGCCTCGGCGTGGGAGTGCCAGGAGCCCGGCTCCAGCAGGCGCGCCGCCCCGAAGGCCACCGCCTCCAGGATGCGATCACGCCGCTCGCGCTCGGCCTCCATGCGGCGGCGCTCGGTCACGTCGTGGAGGGCGCTGAGCTCGAGCAGCGTGCGGTACAGCTCGTCGCCCGCGGGCGCCGTCTCCGGCCGTACCTGGCTCCGGCGTCCTCGCCTTTCCCGCCGCCTCACGGCCCGCGCTCCCCGGTCAGGAGGCCGACTGCTTTGCAAGGCAGTCGCCGCAGATGCCGTGGGTCAGCTCCGCCCCCGTGCGGCGGCGGATGTAGCTCTCGGGGGCGTGCCATCCCGCCTCGTCCTGGAGCCGCTGGCACCAGGCGCAGGCGCGGATGAGGCGACGGTCGCGGGCACCGCCTCCGGAGGCGTGCGCGGCCCCGCGCAAGGCGTCCACGGCGTCCACGGCGTCGTGGAGCGTGCGCAGGGCGGGCAGGACGCTCATGCCCATCCAGCGGATCACCCCCGTGGGGTCGGCCACGAAGGCCGCCCGGCGCGGGAGCCGGCCGCCCTCCAGGCCGAGCGCGCGGGCCAGCTCTCCGGCCACGTCCACCAGGACCGGGAAGGGCAGCTCGCTCGTGAACCGGCGCTGCTGCGGCCGGAGCCGCCGCTCGGGATCGATGGCGGCGCAGGCCACCAGGAACTGCGTCTCCCGCTCCGAGAAGGCCGGGCTCATGCGGACGAGGCCGGCCGCGTCCTCGCCGGATTGCAGGCAGGCGCAATCCGGCCAGTAGAGGAGCGCCACCCACCGGCCGCGCAGCCAGTCGCTGTCGAACTCCCAGGCGTTGCCGACGGTCGCCGCCAGTCGCTCCAGCGTTCCACGCGCCCGAGGAAGATCTGCGCGAGCGTCTCCCGGCCGATCCCCCGCCCCGTCATGCGGGCGTTCACGATCACCTTGAAGGGCTCCGCGGCCGGCGCGGCCTCCCCGGCCAACGACAACAGCACGACCGCGGCTGCGATTCTGGTTCTCATCGCGACGGCGTCTCTCCTTCGCGCGCACGTCCCACGGTCGGCTTCGACCCGGCGGCGCGCCCGTCCGTGGTTTGCAAGCCGACGGCCAGAGCCGGAGCCGCAGGCGGGCAAGGGTTTGCGGCGGTTTCCCGCGGTGTCCGCCCCGAAATCCCCTGCGGAATCCCGGACTTCCGTCCGGAAACCCGGACGAGGCGCCGGCGCGCGTTGACCCACAGGCTGAGGACGTGCCATCGGGCGACGATCCACAGGACCGCGATCGACAGGATGTACATGGGGGCGCTTGCCGGTCAGGCCGGGCGGCCTGAGTCGGCGGCCGCCGGCGGCAACGAGGAGGGATCGTAGAGGTCGCCCCAGAAGTCGGGGGCCACGCCCAGCAGCTCGATGCCGAGCTTGAACAGGCCGGGCAGGTCTTCGCCGCCACACCACGCGACCCGGAGGAGCGCCGTGTGGGCGCGCACGACCTCGACCCCGTCGCAGGACACCGCGAGGGGGACGGTGAGGAGGCACCTCACGCTGCGTCGGCCCTCGTGCCTGCCGGTGATCGTCTCGCGCACGGCCGGAGACGGGGCAATTGCCGTGCCCGGCCCACGGCCGCGGCGGGCGGGCGTGGTCAGCGACTTACAGCGCGAGGCGGCGGGGCGAGTCCGAGTTGGGCGTTCGGGATTCCAGGACTCCGGACGGGCGGGGGCCCCTGAGCCGCCCCCGCCCCATCCAGGCGGGAGTTACTGCAGGCTGGCCAGGATCATCACCAGGCCACGGTCCCCGCGAAGGTCCTCGAGCGCCTTGCCGACGATGGCGCCGTGCGCGGCGTCGATGTCGCTGACGCGCATCGCGTGGCCGGTCACGGCCGAGGTGGTGAGCAGGTCGCCGGCGTGGATCGCGCCGTTGACGTTCGAGGCCAGGCAGTAGACGGTGCCCGTGAGCGTGACCGGGACCGCGTTCTTGACCGAGTCGTCCGCGCGCAGCGTGATCCCCGGCCGATAGTCGTTGGCGCCGGAGACGACGCCGGCCACGCGACGGTCGTAGGGACGGCTGGCCGCGATCACCGCGCCCGCGGCGCTCGGATCGATGGCCACGACGCTGCCCGGCTCGAGCTGGGCCGCGGACGGGAACCGCTCGGCGACGTCACCGGGCGCCGAGAGCAGGCCCGCGTTTCCGTCGAGGATGAACCTCGGGTTGCCGGCGGTGTTGAAGACGGCGACCTGTCCGGCGTTCTGCTCGGAGACGAGCAGCACGCCCTTGGGCGTGCCCGCCGCCGACGACCACACGAGGGCACCGTCGCCCACCTGGTCGGGCGAGGCCGCGATCACGAGCTGTCCGATCGCGTTGGTGACCCCGATCTCCGTGAACGTCGTCTGCGCGTCCGTCGCGCGCGCGTCCTGGCTGGCGCGGCCGTGGCTGACGATGTACTTCGCCGTGTCCTGGATGCTCATGCGTCCTCCGCCCGCCCAGGCGCCGGCGGCGCCGGCGAGCAGGACGCCCGTCACCATCATCTTTCGCATGACTTCATCGCTCCTCCGGGGGTGAAGAGACACCGGCGCCCCCCGGCGGCGGCAGTGCCTTAAGCGAGATCCCAGTGAGCTCTCTTGGTTTCGGCGGTGACCCTTGGTGTGATCTACGACGGCGCCGCGGGCAAGTTCTCGCGCACGTGCGCGGGCTCACGCGCGGGCCGGGCGCGGCCGCGGCCGCCCTGCGTCCACAAGAACCGGTCCGACCCTGAAAGAGCGCCACACAGAGGGACGCGCAGAACGGGGCCCGAACGTTTCATCCGGGGGAGCGGGCGGAAGGGACCGTGTGACCTGGGCCACCCCGTCCTGGCCCGCCATTGCACTCAGACCGGTCAAACCGGGCGTCCGGGCCTCCTGAATCCTTCCGGGTCCGTCTGGCTCTCATCGTGCGAAGGCAAGACTGCATGCAGACCCCTCCGAGGCTGAGCCCCGCCCGCAAAGTGCGCCACCTGGTAGCCGGCCTCGCCCTCGTGACCTCGGCGACGCCCCTCTGGGCCCAGGAAGCGCCTCTCTCGCTTGCGCAAGCCCTGGACCTCGCGCAACGGCAGAATCCCGAGATCCTGGCCCAGCGGGCCCGGACCGCGGCCCAGGCCGCGCGAGCCCAGGCGGTGAAGAGGACGAGTTGGCCGCGCCTCGCGCTCGCCTCGGGTTGGTCGCGCACCAATACACCGTCGATGGTCTTCGCCCAGAAGCTGAACTCCGGGGAGTTCACGCCGGACGACTTCGCCATCGACCGGCTCAACTCCCCCGATGCCCTGTCGCATCTCACGACGACGCTGGTGGCCGAGGTGCCCGTGGACGTCTTCGGCGCCGTCAAGGCTCGCGCGGAGGCCCAGTCCTCCGGCGGTCGGGCCGCGGAAGCCCTGGCCGACGAGACCCTGCAGGACCTGCGACTCCGAGTGGTGGAAGCCTACCGCCGGGCGGCCCTTGCCTATCGAGTCGTTGACGTCGCGGAACGCGCGCTGGCCAGCGCCCGGGCCCGCGAGGCCGACGTGGAGGCGCGGGTCGGCGAGGGGGCGTCGCTCCGCGCGGACCTTCTCCGGGTCCGGGCCAGGCGCCGGCAACGGGAGGCCGACCTCGCGGAGCGCCGAGCCGACACCCGGATCGCCGTCGCGATGCTCTCGCGCGCTCTCGGATCGGACCCGGCCCTCTCGTACCGACCCACGGAACTGCCGGCTGCCCCGCCGCCCCTGGAGGGCGACGGCCGTTCCTGGGTGTCACGAGCCCTGGACGCACGGCCGTCCCTGCGAGTCGCGGGCGCGCGCGTCACGGCCGAGACGTGGTCGGTCCGCGCCGAGGAGCGCGCGAGCTGGCCGGAGCTCGCGGCCTGGGGCCAGATCCAGGATGACCGCAGCGGCTTCTCCAGCGGCGCCCAGTCCGGCGCATTCGGCGTCCTCCTGCGGTGGAACGTATTCGACCCGACCCGGGGCAAGCGTGTGGCGGTCGCATCGGCGGAGGCACGCGCGGCCGACCTCGAGGTCCGGGCGAGCCGCGATCAGGTGCGACTGGAAGTGGAGACCGCGTGGCAACGCGCTCAGTCGGCCCGGGAACGCTACGCCGCGGCGGCCGGAGGCGCCAAGGAGGGACGCGAAGCGCTCCGTGTCGTTCAGGAGCGGTATCAGCAAGGCATGGCGACGCTCACCGACGAGCTCGAGACGGAAGCGGCGAGCCTGGCCGCCGAGTTGGACGAGCTTCGCGTCGCCACGGAGGCGGCCGTCGCCGACGCGGCGTTGCTGCGCGCGGCGGGAGGGTTGTGATGGATCGATCGCCGATGCCACGGGGCGCCCGGCGCTCCCTGGCCGCCGCAGCCCTGGCCGCGCTTCCCGTCGTACTGGCGGCCTGCGGTCACGAGTCTTCGCGGCCCGCCACCGGCGAGGCGCAGACCCCCCCTCGCCTGGTCCGCACGGCCGCCGTGGAGCGTAGCGGCGGCACGGGAAGCATTGCCGTGCCCGCGACCGTGCAGGCACGACAGCGCGCTACGCTCGCCGCTCGCATCCCGGCGTCCGTGGTCGAGCTGCCGTGGCGTGAGGGTGACCGTGTCGCCACGGGAGCATTGGTCGCCCGGCTCGACGACACGGCCCTGCGGTCGGGCCTCGTGGCCGCGGAGGCGGCGGCGAAGGCCGCCGACGTCGACCTCGCGCGCGTCGAGGCCCTCCTGAAGAAAGGCGCGGCGACTCCGAAGGAAGCGGAGGAGAGCCGCGCACGCGCGGCGGCGACGGCGGCGGCGACGGCGGCCGCCCGCGACCGCCTCACGTATTCGGCGCTCCGTGCTCCCTTCGCAGGCACGGTGGCTTCCCGGCCCGCGAGCGTGGGCGACGTCGTGACGCCGGGGACCACGATCATAGAGATCGAAGGAAGCGGCGGCCTCGAAGTCTGGGCCACTGTCGAGGGAACCCTCGTCTCCCGGTTGCGCCCCGGACTCACCGTGCCCGCGCTGGTCGACGGCCAAACCGAGCCCCTCATGGCGACGCTCAGGGCCGTTTCCGCCTCCGGGGACCCGGCCACTCACCGCTTCGAGGTCAGAGCGGACTTACCGGCGGCCCCAGGCCTGCGCTCAGGTCTGTTCGCCCGCCTCCTGGTGCCCTCGCCGGCCGGCATTCCCCGGCTGCTCGTACCCAGCGGTGCGGTGCTTCGGCGCGGCGGCCTGAACGGCGTCTTCGTGGTGGCAGGGGGAAGGGCGCGCCTGCGCTGGGTGGCGGTCGGAGCCACGGAAGGGTCGTCTACGGAGGTCCGGGCGGGAGTCGACGCCGGCGACCGCGTGGTCCTCGAACCGAGCGACCTCGTGGACGGCGCGCCAGTGGCGGAAGCCGTTTCGGAGCCCCGGTAGATGCGCGTCGGCTTCGCGGGTCGAATCGCCCACGCCTTCCTCGACAGCAAGCTGACGCCGCTGCTCATCGCCGCGTCCCTCGGGCTCGGCGCGCTCGCCCTCCTGGCCACTCCGCGCGAGGAGGAGCCGCAGATCCGGGTCCCCATGGTCGACGTCGCGGTGGCCTGGCCCGGAGCGGAACCCGGCGAGATCGAGACCCGAGTCGTCGAGCCCCTCGAGCGTGCCATGTGGGGCCTTTCCGGGGTCGAGCACGTCTACGCCGCGGCCCGCTCCGGGGTCGCCGTCGTGACCGTCCGCTTCCGGGTGAATGAATCGAACGAGGAGAGCCTGGTCAAGGTCTACGAGCGCTTGTCCGCAACGGGGGGAACCCTGCCTCCCGACGCCTTGCCTCCCGCCGTCGAGCTGCATTCCATCGACGACGTGCCGTTCCTGACCCTCACTCTCTGGAGCGAGACCTCGTCGAGCGACGAGCTGCGCCCGGTGGCGGCCGAGCTGGCCGCGGAGCTCTCCGAGATCCCGGAGACGAGCAAGGCCTACCTGATCGGTGGACAGCCCCGTATCGTCCGGGTGGAGCCCGATCCGGAGCGCATGGCCGCGGCCGGTGTCAGCTGGGTCGCGCTCTCGGGCGCACTCCGCTCCGCGGCGGCAGAGCAGGACGCGGGGACGATGGTGCGGGACAACCGGGAGACGCGCATCGAGGCGGGTCCGCGGTTCGGGACCTCCGAGGACGTGGCCCGCGCCGTGGTCGGCCTTCGGGCCGGCCGGCCCGTCTATGTGGCCGACGTATCCAGGGTGATCGACGGTCCCGGCGAAACCACGGACGCCGTGTTCTTCTCCGTCGGGAGTGCCCGAGCGACCGCCGAACGGCCCGCCGGTCGCGAGTACCCCGCCGTGACCATCGCCCTGGCGAAGCGACCCGGCGCCAATGCCACCCACCTTGCCGAGCTCGCGCTGAGCAAGGTCGAGATGCTCCGCCCCCGCCTCCTTCCCTCCACCGTCCACCTGGAGATCACCCGCAACTACGGCCGGACGGCGGAGGACAAGTCCAACGAGCTGGTCCAGCATCTCCTGATCGCCACGCTCTCGGTGGTAGCCCTCATCTCGCTCGCCATGGGATGGCGCTCCGGGCTCGTCGTCGGCATCGCGGTGCCCGTGACCCTGGCCCTGACCCTGTTCATCTACTTCCTGGCCGGCTACACGCTGAATCGCGTGACCCTCTTCGCGCTCATCTTTTCCATCGGCATCCTGGTGGACGACGCGATCGTCGTGGTCGAGAACATCGAGCGGCACCATCGCGAGAAGCCCGGCGAGTCCTTCCTGCGCGTGGCGGCGGAGGCGGTGGACGAGGTCGGCAACCCCACGATCCTCGCCACCTTCACCGTGATCGCGGCGATCCTCCCCCTGGCATTCGTGCGCGGACTGATGGGCCCGTACATGAGGCCCATTCCGACGGGGGCTTCGGCGGCAATGCTCTTCTCCCTGGCCGTGGCCTTCATCGTTTCGCCCTGGGCGGCGTATCGGATCTTCCGGCACCACGAGGCCGGCACCGCCCACGAGGCCAGGGACGGATGGCAGACGCGGATCTATCGCCGGGCCATGACCGCGCTCATCGCCAAGCCAAGGGTGCGCTGGGCGTTCTTCGCCGGCATCGTCGCGGTCCTCCTGGCTTCGGTTGGAATGGTCGGCGTGGGGCTCGTGAAGGTCAAGATGCTCCCCTTCGACAACAAGAGCGAGTTCCAGGTGCTCGTGGATCACGACGCGGGCACGCCGCTCGAGGTCACGCTGGAGACGGCGCGACAGATGGGCCGGGCGCTGGCCGCCGTGCCGGAGGTCTCCGACGTCCAGACCTACGCGGGCACCGCCGCCCCCTACAATTTCAACGGGCTCGTGCGGCACTACTTCCTGCGCCGCTTGCCGAGCGGGGCCGACCTCCAGGTGAACCTCGTGGGCAAGGGCAACCGAAGCCTCCAGTCCCACGACCTCGCCAAGAAGGTGCGCCCCCTCCTCCAGGAGATCGCCAAGACCCGCCGGGCACGGGTCAAGGTCATCGAGATCCCTCCCGGCCCTCCCGTGCTCGACACGCTGGTGGCCGAGATCTACGGCCCGTCGGCGGACGCCCGCGAGGACCTCGCGAAGAGGATCCGCGGCCTCTTCGAGGCCACGCCCGGCGTCGTCGACGTGGACGACTCGTCGGAGGCGCCGCGTGATCGCATGACCTTGGTTGTCGATCGCGAGAAGGCGGGGCTCAAGGGCGTTTCCGCCCAGACCGCCGTCGAGACGATCGGCGGGCCCGGGGCGGGCCGGGACATCGGCCGCCTGGACGTCCCCGCCTCCCGGGAGGCGGTCCCCGTACGTCTGCGCCTTTCCGCCGCCGATCGCGGCGATCTCGATCGCCGACTCTCGCTGCGCGTCGACGCGCCCGGCGGACCGGTGGCGCTCGGACAGATCGCGCGCGCCGGCCGCACCCCGGAACCCCAGCCCATCCTGCACAAGGACCTGAAGCCCGTCGTCTACGTCTTCGGCGACCTGGCCGGCCAGCGCGAGAGCCCCGTCTATGCCCTGGCCGCCCTGAACGAGAAGATCGACGCGCTCCCGTCCCCGGCCGGGGCTCGGATCGAACGCTACGCGGTCGAGGCCCCCGCCACGAGCGATCGGCCCGCCCTGAAATGGGACGGCGAGTGGCAGATCACGTACGAGGTGTTTCGCGACCTGGGAATCGCCTTCGCGGTGGTGCTGGTCCTGATCGCGATCCTGGTCATCGGGTGGTTCCAGTCCTTCTCCGTGCCCCTCGCGATACTCTTGCCGATTCCCCTGTCGCTCATCGGCATCCTGCCCGGCCACTGGGCCTTTGGCGCCTTCTTCACCGCCACCTCCATGATCGGCTTCATCGCCGGTGCGGGCATCATCGTGCGGAACTCGATCATCCTCGTGGACTTCACCGAGCTGAAGGTGCGCCAGGGCACGCCGCTCGCCGAAGCCGTCGTGGAGGCGGGAGCCGTGCGCTTCCGCCCCATGCTGCTGACCGCCGCCGCGGTGGTCGTCGGCTCCCTCGTCATCCTCTTCGACCCGATCTTCCAGGGCCTCGCCATCAGCCTGATGACGGGCGAGGTCGCGGCGACGTTCCTCTCGCGCATGGCGGTGCCCGTCGTCTACTACCTGATCGCACGCCGGGGACGAGCGGACATCCTGCGCCAGGAGGGCTCGACCCCGACGATCGCATCGTAGGCAAGGAGATGCTCATGACTGTCGAACGAGCCGTCCGGGCACTGGCGGGTTTCCTGGTGATGGCGTCCGTCGCCCTCGGCTACTGGGTTCACGCCGGATTCTTCCTGTTCACGGCGTTCGTGGGAGCGAACCTCTTCCAGTCCGCCTTCACGAACGCCTGCCCGGCCATGACCGTCTTCCGCTGGTTCGGCGTTCCCGACGCCGGCTCGCCGGCGCGGAAGTGAAGGTCAGCCGCGCCGCTCGCCCAGGAGGCTCTGGATGCCCCGGCGGATGGACCGTTTGAGGGCCTCGGGCACATCGGGAGCGGGGGTGGCACCGCAGAGCCGCAGGGTCTGCCGGAGCGACTCGCAGGCCGATTGGCAGCGCGGGCAGCCGGCGACGTGTTTCTCCATCTCGGCGCAAGCATCCGGGCCGATGTCGCCCTCCAGATGCCGGGAGAGAAGGGCGACGACGTCCGGGCAGGCGCCGGGCCCGGCGGCGGCGGGTGCTCCGGCGGGCGCCATCAGCGGGGTGAGCCGGTCGCGCACGGCCACGCGCGCCCGGTGCAGGCGGCTCTTGACCGCCCCGACACTCACACCGGTCACCTGGGCCACCTCCGCGGCGGAGAGGCCCTCCACATCGCGCAGCAGGAGGACCTCGCGGTACTCCGGCTCCAGGGCCTTGATCGCGAGCTCCAGGGCCTCCCCCCGCTCCCGATCCTCCAGGCTTCGCTCGGGATCCGGTGCGTGGTCCCGGGCGGTTCCCACCTGAAGCGCTTCCGTCTCCAGGGAGACGACCTCCGGAGCGAAGGCGCGGCGCCGCCGCTTCTTGATGCAGAAGCTGCGCGCGATCGTGTAGAGCCAGGTCGAGACGGAGGATGCGCTCCGGAAGCCGTGCAGGGTGCGCGCCGCGGCGAAGAGGGTCTCCTGGAGGACATCCTCGGCATCCTCGGGGTCCCGGCACATCTTCATGCCGAACCGGTAGATGTGGGGCTGGTACTCCTTGAGCAGAGCGTCGAGCGCTTCCCCGTCGCCGCCTTGAGCGGCCTGCACGAGCGCGCCGTCCTCGAGCTCGGCCACGAGGCCGATTATGCCACCGGGTCGACACCCGGCCGTGCTCAGGCCGCGAACGAAGTCAGACGATGAGGACGGCGACCCCGAGCGCCTTGCCCAGGATCTCGAAATCCTCGCGGTTGGCGGTGACCACCGTGGCCCCGTGGCCTCGGGCGGTCAAGGCGATGAGGGCGTCGTTCTGGAAGTCGCGCCGCTTGTTGCGGTCCCAGTCATGCGCGTCGCCCACCGTCTGGATGATGCGACCCGCCTCCCACCAGTCCGTCGCCGTGGGCCCCCAGATCGTCGAGGCCAGCTCGTGCAGCCGGGCGACCGTCCTTGCCGCCCGCGGGGTTCGCGCCCCTCGGCGAAGCTCCGAGAGCACGACGGCCGAGTGCCGAACGACGAAGGCCTTCCTGACCTCGTCCAGCCTGTCGGCGTAGAGCCCGCGCTCCCAGTGGCCGATGTAGACGCTGGTGTCGATGACGGCCCACACCTCAGGGCGCCTCGATGCTCCCCGGCTTGAGGCCACCACGGGTGCCGGCCATGAAGCGCCAGAACGTCTCCATCTCGACGACGCGGTCGACGGCGAGGCGAACGGCTTCGGCGTTCGTGGCGGCGCCGAGTGCCTTCCGCGCCTGTTCGATGGCCTTCGCGTCGACGAAGAAGGACTTGCGCGTGTATCGCCTGGGTCTCACGGACGTCTTCCCATAGGCATATGCTAGGCCTTGTACAGGCATATGTCACGACGTCGGCTTCGAACGTCGCGGCGCCGAGGGCGGGGTCCACGGGCCTCCCATTCCCCAAAGTATGATAATCTGATTTTATGGCGACGCACCTGTCGGCCACCGAGGCGGTCAGGACCTTCTCCGACCTCTTGAACCGGATTCGCTATCGCGGCGAAGAGTTCATCGTCGAGCGCGCCGGCGAACCCGTTTGCCGCATGACGCCAGCCGCGCCGGCGAAGGGCCTGACCTTGCGGGATCTCGCCTCCCTCCTGCGGGAGATCCCGAAGCCCGATGCCGGCTACGCTTCCGACGTGCGGCGCGCCGCCCGGAGCCAGCGGCGTCCGCCGCGATCGCCGTGGGGACGCTGATCGATTCGTCGGTCCTCATCGCCACGGAACGGCGAACCCTCGAGCTCGACGACGCCTTGGGGGCACCGGCCGACGAGCCCGTAGGTATCGCTTCGATCACTGCTTCCGAACTACTGCACGGCGTCCACCGCGCGGCAACTACCGCACAGCGGCAGCGCCGGGAAGCGTTCGTCGAGCGGCTCCTCGCCGTGCTCCCTGTCTTCCCTTTCGACATGGTTGCGGCGCGGATCCACGCATCGCTCTGGGCAGGCCTCGCCTCGAAGGACGCGACCTTCGGATCCCACGATCTCTTGATTGGTGCTACGGCGATTGCCCTGGGCTATCGCGTGGCCACGCGCGACCGCCGTAGCTTCAAGAAGATCCCGGGTTTGGAAGTGCTCGTCCTCTGATACACGAGGGTGCTTGCGATCCGGTGCGATCGCCGCACGAGGAAGGGCCTCTTTCGAGGCCCTTCAAACTGACTTCAAGTCGTTGATATGAAGATGGTCGGGGCGAGAGGATTTGAACCTCCGGCCTCTTGGTCCCGAACCAAGCGCTCTAGCCAGGCTGAGCCACGCCCCGACGGCGTCGAAAGAGACGCTACTTTATCACGCGCGGCGGAGGATCGCCAAGGGCGGCGGCTTCACCGCGCGGGCCCTCGGTGTCCATCGGGCGGGGCGCCGCCCCCGCGCGGCGCGCGGCGTCGGCGACGCTTTCGGCCTCCACCTCCGCCGCCCCCAGCGAGGGCAGCCATCCGCGGAAGGCGGCGACGACCGCGTGGTGGGTGGTGTCGGTCTGGAGCGGGCTGACGGAGATGAGGCCGCTGCGTACGGCGTGGATGTCCGACATCTCGTCGCTGAGCCAGCGGTCCCGGCCCTCCTCGATCCAGTAGTACGTGCGGCGGCGCGGATCCAGGCCCTCGAAGATCGTGCCCTCGTGCTCGCGGCGGCCCTGGACGGTCACGGCCACGCCGGTCGGAGTCCCCGGCGGCACGTTCACGTTGAGCAGCGTGCGCTCGGGCAGCCCCCGGGTGAGCACGATCGCGGCCAGCCTGGCCGCGAAAGCGGCCGCCGCCGTGAAGTCCATCTGGCTCGCTTCGCGCACGGCCAGCGAGACCGCGATCGAGGGCACCCCGAAGAAGGTCCCTTCACGCGCCCCGCCCACCGTGCCCGAGTAGAAGACGTCCTCCCCCATGTTGGCGCCGCGGTTGATGCCGGAGAGGACGAGGTCCGGCCGCCGCGGGAGGAGCTTCACCAGGGCGAGGTTCACGCAGTCCGCGGGCGTCCCGTCCACGGCGTGCACGCGCTCCTCGACCTTCTCCACGCGCAGGGGGTGCTTGAGGGTCAGCGATTGCGCGCAGGCGCTGACCTCGCGGTCGGGCGCCACCACGTGCACGGAGCCGACGCCGGCCAGCGCCGCCGCCAGCGCCTTGATGCCGGGGGCGTGCACGCCGTCGTCGTTGGTCACGAGGATGAGAGGTGTCGTCACGGTAGAAACACGCATAGAGCAATCAGCGAAACAGACCTCCGGGGGCGCGCCGCGCCGCGCGCCACCCGATCAGGAAAACAAAAGGCCCCGGACTCGCCGGGGCCGGAATGAAATCGAGATGAGCAATGGTCGGGATGGCGGGATTTGAACCCACGACCACCTGCACCCCAAGCAGGTGCGCTACCAGGCTGCGCTACATCCCGACAGGCCGACGACGATCAGATCCGAGTTCTATCATTCCGCTCCAGGAGAGTCAAGATTTCCCGGAGCTGCTCGCGCACCTGGCGCAGCGCGGCCACGCGGTCGCCGCTGCCCGGATCGGGGGTCGGGGTCCCCGCCGGCAGCGCCTCCCCCGGCGGCATCGGCGTCACCACGCGCCCCGCCATCTCCGCCTCCAGCTTCTTCTTCGCGCCCGCGATCGTGAAGCCCTCTTCGTACAGGAGCTGCTTGATGCGGAGCACGGTCTCGATGTCGCGGCGCCGGTAGATGCGCTGGCCCGAGCTGTTCTTGGCCGGGGCGAGGGCCGGGAACTCCGACTCCCAGTAGCGGAGCACGTAGGGCTGGGTGTCGGTGATCTCGCAGACCTCGCCGATCTTGAAGAAGAGCTTGTTGGGGATCTTCTTGTCGGTCGCCATGGGCCGGGCGCGGGGAGCTTACTGCTCGGGAGACGCCGCAAAGAGCTTGGAGGGGCGGAAGACGACGGACCGGCGGGGCTTGATCACCATCTCCTCTCCTGTCTGAGGATTGCGTCCGCGCCTCTGCCGTTTCTGCCGCACCACGAACGTCCCGAAGCCCGTGATCTGCACCTTCTCGCCGTGACCGAGCTTGCTCTTGATCGAGTCGAAGATGATCTCCACCAGCCGGGCCGCCTCCCGGTTCGAGATGCCGCCGTGACGCTCGTATACGATCCGGGCGATGTCGGCCTTGGTCATCGACGGCGCCGCCTCGCGCTTGGCGATACCCAAAAAACTAACGTGTGCAGATACTTAGGGAAAAAAGTTAAGGGATTATATGAGTCGGACCCAGCCATGTCAAGGAAAAAACGGAGCGAGCGTCAGTGCTTGCGCGTGCGGACCCGGATCACGATCGGCGTCCCCTCGAGCTCGAGCCTCTCCCGGAGCTGGTTCTCGAGGTACCGCCGGTAGGAAAAATGGAGGTCCACCGGATGGTTGAGTGACAACGCGAAGGTCGGGGGTGAGATGCCGATCTGGGTCCCGAACAGGATCTTGACCTGGTGGTTGCCCTTCATGGCTTTCGGGGGAAACCGCTGCGCGGCCTCGGCCAGGAAGCGGTTGAGCACCCCGGTCGTCAGGCGCGTCCGGCTGGCCTTCGCCGCGCGCTCGGCGGCGATCAAGAGCGCGGTCAGCCCCTTGCCGGATTTCGCCGAGGCGAACACGATCGGCGCCCAGGACAGGAACTTCAGGTGGTCGCGGATGTCCTCCCTCACCGCCCGCTGCTTGAGGCCATGCGCGTCGGCCTCGTCCCACTTGTTGACGGCGATGACGGTCGGACGGCCCGCCTCGAGGGCGTAGCCGGCGATGGTCGCGTCCATCTCCCGAAGACCCTCAGTGGCGTCGAGCACGAGGATCGCCACGTCCGCCCGCTCGAGCGCCCGCCGCGCCATCACGACGCTCACGTGATCGACGTTCTCCTTCAAGAGCCGCTGACGCCGGATGCCGGCGGTGTCGACGAACACGTACCGCTTGCCGTCCTTCTCGAGCAGGCTGTCCACGGCGTCGCGGGTGGTGCCGGGGACCGCGGAGACCACCGCGCGCTCCTCGCCCAGGAACCGGTTCAGGAGCGACGACTTCCCCACGTTGGGCCGCCCCACGAGCGCGAGCCTCAGAGGTGCCGCTTCCTCCTCGGCCGCCTCGACCTTCGGCAGGAGCGCGAGCGCCGAGTCGAGGAGGTCGCCGACGCCGAGGCCGTGCTCGGCGGACAGGGTCATCACGGTGTCGAAGCCGAGCCGCGCGAACTCGTTCGTGGCGTCGTCCTTGCCCTCCACCTTGTTCACGGCCACGATCACGCGCTTGCCCGACTTGCGCAGGCGCGCCGCGATGGCGGCATCGTCCGGCAGCAGGCCGGCCCGCCCATCCACCACGAGCAGGACGAGGTCGGACTGGGCGATCGCGAGCTCCGCCTGATCCGAGGCGGGCCCCAGCAGCGGATCGTCGGTCTCGAGCAGCAGCCCTCCGGTGTCGATCAGCTCGAAGGCAGCGCCCTGCCAGGAGGTCTGCGCGTAGTTGCGGTCGCGCGTGGACCCCGGGCGCGAGTCGATGATCGCCTTGCGGCGGCCCGAGATCCGATTGAACAGCGTCGACTTGCCGACGTTGGGCCGGCCGACCAGCGCGATACGCGGGAGAGTGACCATACGCACGTTCAGGTTGACATCATTTTCCCGCTAATCCTACAATACGCAGAACTTAGAAGGAGGTCCATCCTCATGATCAAGGTGGACATCATCAACGAGGTCAGCAAGGCCGCCGACATCACGAAGGTGAAGGCCGAGGTGGCGGTGGAGGCTGTCCTCGAAGCGATGAAGGACTCCATGATGCGCGGGGAGAGGATCGAGCTGCGAGGGTTCGGTGTCTTCCAGGTCAAGCCCCGCAAGCGTGGCATCGGACGCAACCCGCGGACGGGCAAGGAAGTGAAGATCCCGCCCGGCCGCACGATCCGGTTCAAGCCCGGCAAGGACCTCCAGAACCTCGGTCAGTAGGTTCCCCCGCGCCACCCCCCGACCCACTGCGTCCTCAGGAGAATCCCACGGATTCGAGCCCCCGCTCGTACGCCCCGCGAACCGGCCCGGAGTACGCCACCCCGGAGTACTGGGACGAGGTCCGCGCCGCCGGCCTGCCCTCTCCCTGGAAGGGCGCCTGGCCGAATGTCATCTCGTTCGTCCTGACCGTCCTCTCGATCTACTTCGTGGGATCCAGCGGCGACATGGGCCCGTCCGGCGGCCTGCGCCTGGTGGCGGGGCTCATGAGCATCCTCATCGCCCACGAGATGGGCCACTACGTGGCCTGCCGCATCTACGGCGTGAACTCGACTCTTCCCTTCTTCATCCCCGCGCCCTGGGCCCCGATCGGCCCGGGGTTCATGTGGATGCCCCTCAGCTTCATCGGGACCTTCGGCGCCGTCATCCGGATCAAGGCGCCGTTCCCCGATCGCAAGGCGCTGTTCGACGTCGGCATCGCGGGCCCGCTCGCGGGATTCGCGATGGCGGTGCCCGTGCTGTTCCTCGGCTTGATGGAGGCGCGCCTGGTCCCGGCCACCGGGGAGACGGGCGGAGTCGGCCTGGGCGAGCCGCTCCTGTTCCACTGGGTCGCGTACCTCCTGCGCGGCGACATCCCGAACGGGATGACCCTCAGCCTGGGCCCGCTGGGCCTGGCCGCCTGGTTCGGGCTGCTGGTGACCGCGCTGAACCTCATGCCGGTGGGCCAGCTCGACGGCGGCCACGTCGCCTATGCCCTCCTGCGCCGTCGCGCGCTGCCGCTCTCGCGCCTGGTCTCGGTGCTCGCGCTCGTGCTCGTCTACCTGCGGCCGTTGTGGCTGGTGTGGACGGTGCTCATGATCGTGCTGGGCCGCCGCCATCCCCCCACGCTGGCCGACCATCGGCCGGTGGGGCGCGCGCGGGCGGTGGTCGGCATCATCGGCCTCGTCGTATTCGTGCTCTGCTTCACGCCGAGCCCGATCCTGATCTCGTGGCCCGAGTTCCTGCACGCGCTCGGCGGCCTCTTCGGCCGCTAGCCGGTTCGCGGACGCTCCTCCTCCTGGCCGCCGTGGCCTGGCTCCACGTCGTCGTCCTGCTCGCCCTCCCCGGCATCCTGCGCTACCTGCACGCGCCGATCGTCCTTCCCTGGACCTCCCCTTGGGCTTCCTCTTCCCCGTAGCCGTCGCCGTCGCGTACGCGCTCGCGGTGGCCGCGGCCGGCCGGGCCACCCTCCGGCTGATGCTGGGACAGCGCGCCGTGGGCGAGGCGCGCCAGCGCGGCGGCCCAGTGGTAGGGGCCGCCTGGGACCTCACCGTCGGCCAGGGTGTCGTGGGCTTCGCCTGGCTGGCCTGCGCCCTCGCGGGCCGGCTGCGCGCCCCGCTCGTGGCCACCTTCGTCCTGGCGGGATGTGTGGCACAGGCGATCCTCCTCGCTCGCCGCCGCCGACGGTCCCTTCCCGCGGAGCCGGCGGCCGTGGGGGCCTGGTCCCAGATCGGTCCGGGCCACCGCATCGCGCTTCTCGCCCTGGCCGCCATTGCCCTGCTCAGCATCTTCGGCTCCGTGCTCCCGACCCGGAACGAGGACGCGCTCCGGAACTACCTCGTGATGGCCCGGCTCGTCGCGGAGCAGGGCCAGGTGACGTTCCAGGCCTCGAACCCGCCCATGTACGGCCTCTTCCCCCTCCAGGTCGAGATGCACTGGGCGGCGCTTCTCCTCGTCGGTGGCGACACCGCGGTCACCGTGTTCGATGCGCTCGGCGCCGCCGCCACCCTCGCCGCCGCCGCGGGCCTGGCCGCCGCGTCGACCCCTGAGATCCGGGCGCGCGTCATGGCCCCCGTGCTCCTCGCGTCGACCCCCGCCTTCGTGACCCTGATCGGCGTGTGCAAGATCGACGACGCGGCCGCCGCCTACGGCATCCTGGCCTTCGCGGCGCTGGCCGCGTTCGGGGTGAGTACGCGCGCCGCGCTGCTCAGCGGCCTCTGCCTGGGCTGGGCCCTGGCCAGCCGATACACCGACGTGGTGCTCGTTCCGGCATGGCTCGCGATGCTCTGGGCCCGGCGTCCCGCGGATTCGCCGGCCGCCCGGCGCCTCGCCGCCGCGGCCGCGGCGGGGCTCGCGGCGGGCTGGCTGCCGATGATCGTCAAGAACTGGGCGCTCGACGTCCACGTCTTCGCTCCCCTTCTCGGCGACGCGCGCGAGTTCTGGCGGCACGCGCACGGCTGGGAGGCGGGGCAGCTCAACCTCTCCTGGCTCGACACGCTGCTGCTGCCCTTCGTGTCCACCTTCGGCGAGCGCAAGTACATGCTGGGCACCGTCTCGCCGCTCTATCTCGGCCTCCTCCCCGCCTTCGTCCTGCTCCGCCGCGACCCCGCGGTGCGCGCGGCCGCCTGGCCCGGCCTGCTCGGCCTGGTGGCGCTGGCCACCTCGGTCGTGCTCCAGCCCCGGTCGTTCCACACCCGCCATCACTTCGTGGCCCTGGCGCTCCTGGCGGTGCCGATCGCGGTCGCAGCCTGCCGGCTGGGCGACCACCTCGGCCGTCGCGCCTGGACGCTGTGGCCGCCGGTGCTGGGGCTCCTGGCGCTCTGGGTCTCGATGGGCGCGTGGCGGGCCACGGAGGCCGTCCGCTACCTGACCGGCATCGTGGATCCGGCCCGCCGCCATGCCGGGATGCCTGGCTCCGCCGTGGGCCGGTGGCTGAGCGAGACAGTTCCCCCGGACGCCAGGGTGAGCCTGATCGGGTTCACCGGCTACCCCGCCTTCGTGCGGTCCGACCTCCTGGTCCACTCGGAGTCGCGGGAGGAGCTTCAGGCCCTCTGGGCGGCGGGTGTCCCCGCGAAGAGGGAGGCCTTCGACGCGCGGGATTGGGGCGGAGTCGTCGCCCGCGGCTGCCGCTATGCGGTCGTGAAGACGCCGTCGCTCGAGCCGTCGCTGGCGAGCTGGCCCTTGACCGCGCGCGGGCGCCCGGCCGTGGCCTATCGAGACCCCGAGTATTCCGTGGTCGAGGTCCCGCGCTAGAGCCGGGCCCCGTGGTCACATGATCGTCACCGGGTCCACGTCCACGGCGACGCCGGGCCAGCGCACGCTGCCGTAGCGCTCGACCAGCGCCGCGCGCACGGCCTCCCGCATCGCCTTGCGCCGGCCCTTGAGCAGGATCTGGAACCGGTGCTCCTGGCGCAGGCGCGCCAGCGGCGCGAAGGCGGGGCCGAGGACGCGGAAGCTGCCGGCGGCGCGCGCACGGAGAAGGGCGGCCAGGGCGTCGGCGGCCTGCGCGCCTTCCGTGGGATCGCGGGAGCGCAGCACGACGTTCACGAGGGTGGCCGCGGGCGGATAGGCCATGGTGCGGCGGAACTCCATCTCCCGCGCGTAGAAGGCGTCGTCGTCCTGCGCACAGGCGAGCTGGAGCGCGTAATGGTCGGGCCGGTGGCTCTGCAGGATGACCTCGCCCGGCAGATCGGCGCGGCCGGCGCGCCCCGCCACCTGGGTCAGGAGCTGGAACGTGCGCTCGGCGGCGCGGAAGTCGGGCAGGCCCAGGCCGACGTCCGCGTCCACGACCCCCACGAGCGTCACGCGCGGGAAATCGTGGCCCTTCGCGATCATCTGGGTGCCCACCAGGATGTCCGTCTCCCCCGCCTCGAACGCGGCCAGCACGCGCGCGACCGCGCCTTTGCGGGCGGCCAGGTCGCGGTCGAGGCGCTCCACGCGCGCCTTCGGGAGGGCGGCGCGAACCGCCTCCAGGACCTTCTCCGTGCCGTAGCCCGTGAGGCGCAGGTACTCGCCCTTGCACGCGCCGCAGGCGCGGGGCGTGGCCATGTCGTAGGCGCAGTAGTGGCAGAGCGCGAGGCGGCCGCCCTTGTGCAGGGTCAGGGGCACCGAGCAGTTGGGGCACATCGCCTGCAGGCCGCACTCGCGGCAGAGGAGGCTCGTGGCGTAACCGCGGCGGTTGAGGAGCAGCAGTGCCTGCTCCTTCCGCTCCAGCCGCTCGGCCAGCGCCTCGCGCAGGATGGGCGTGAGGATGGGATCGGCCCCCGCCTTGAGGGCCTGGCGGCGGTCCACGATCTCGACGCGCGCCATCCCCTGCCGGCCGATGCGCCGGGGCAGGGTGAGCTTCCTGTACTTGCCGGTGCGGGCGTTGTGGCTCGACTCCAGCGACGGAGTCGCCGAGCCCAGCACGGCCAGAGCGCCCTCCAGGCGGGCGCGCATGACCGCCGTGTCCCGGCCGTGGTAGCGCGGGCTCTCGTCCTGCTTGTAGGCGGCCTCGTGCTCCTCGTCGACCACCACCACCGCCAGGTCGCTCAGCGGCGCGAACACGGCCGAGCGTGCCCCGATGGCCACGCGGGCCTCGCCCTCCCGCAGCCGCCACCACTGGTCGTGGCGCTCGCCCGCCGAGAGCTCGCTGTGGAGGACGGAGACGAGCCCGCCCAGACGGCCCACCGCCGCGCGCACCAGGAGCGGCGTGAGCGCGATCTCGGGGACGAGGAAGAGCGCGCTCCCTCCCCCCTCCAGCGCGCGCTCGATGGCGCGGAAGTAGACCTCGGTCTTGCCGCTGCCGGTGACGCCGTGGAGGAGGAAGGCGGCGAAGCCTCCTCCCACCGCGGGCAGGATTGCCTCGAGCGCGGCCACCTGGTCCGCGGTGGGCTCCGGGCGCGGCGCGGACGGCCCCTCCAGCATCGCGGGCATGCGCATCGCGCGCTCTTCTTCGACGCGGATCGCCCCCTGCTCGACGAGGCGGTCGAGCGCGCCGCGCAGCGAGGGGCGGTCGCGCAGGAGGTCGGGGACGGGCGCACGCCCGCCGGCCGCGGCCAGCCGGCCGAGCACCTCGGCCTGGGCGCGCCCGCGCGCGGTGAAGCTGGCGGCGGCCGGACCGAGCACGGCGATCCGCACCTGGTGGAAGCCCGGCCGCGCCAGGTCCTGCTCGATCGCGACGTGCCCTTCGCGACGGAGCCGAGCCAGGCGCGCGGTGGGATCGCGGCCGAGGCGCTTGGCCAGAAGGGACACGGGCAGCGGACCGTCGCGCAGCGCGGACAGAACGGGGTCGGCATCGCCCGCGGTCGCTTCCGTGGCCTCCACCCGGCGCACGACGGCGCGGCTGGCCCGCACGCCGGCCGGCGGCAGCACGAGCCGATAGCACTCGCCGGGGGGGGCGAGGTAGTGCTCGGCCATCCAGGCCGCGAGGTCGAGCAGGGGCGGCGCGACGAGCGGCACCTCGTCGAGCACCTCGCAGACGTCCTTGAGCGTCTCCGGCAGGCTCGTGGCCAGGCCGGTGACGAGGCCGATCACGCGGCGCGGGCCGAACGGCACGAGCACACGCACGCCCCGCGACGGCGGAAGGACGCCCTCCGGCACGCGATACGTGAACGTGGACTGCAGAGGCAGCGGGAGTGCCACCTCCACCGCACGAGGGTCCATCCGGACCACTCTACGCGGCGGAGGGGACGCGTAGGGTCAGGAGGCGTCGGCCAGCAGGCGCCGCACGACCTTCATGTCTTCCCAGACGTCCTTCTTCGCTCCGGGGTTCCGGAGGAGGTAGGCGGGGTGGAAGGTCGGAACGACCTTGATCCCGTCGTAGTCGCCCACGCGGCCGCGCAGGCGCGAGATCGGCTCCATCGACTTGAAGAGCCATTGCGCGGCGAACTTGCCGAGGCCCACCAGCACCTTCGGGCGGATGAGGGCGATCTGCTTCTCCAGGAAGGGCTGGCAGGACAGGATCTCGTCCGGCTCGGGATTGCGGTTCTGCGGCGGCCGGCACTTGAGGACGTTGGCGATGAAGACGTCCTTGCGCGGGATCTTCAGGCCCTTCTCGATGATGTCGGTCAGGAGCTGTCCGGCCCGCCCCACGAAGGCCAGGCCCTGCTCGTCTTCGTCCGCACCCGGCGCCTCCCCCACGAACATGAGCTGCGCCTGCGGATGGCCCTGGCCGAACACGATCGTCTTGCGCCCGCCCGCGAGCTTGCAGCGCTGGCAGTCGCCGATCCAGTCGCGGAGGCCCTGGAGGTCGGAGAGGCCGTCCTCCGACACCCTGCTCGCCGCGCGCGGGACCCCCACCTCCGTCAGCTCCGCGAAGAAGCGGGCCCGCTCGCGCAGGTCGGCAAGGACCTCCTCGGGAACCGGGCTCATTTCCGGCGGGCGGGACGCGCGGCGCGCTTGGCCAGCGCGGGCGCCCGGTGCGCGCGCAGCGCGAGCACGCGGTCCCAGATGCGGTCGGCCAGCGCGCGCTTGCTCATGAGGGGCAGCTCGGTCTCCGCCTCCGCGTCGAGGAGGAGGGCGGCGTCGTGGTCGGAGGCGAAGCCGCTCCCGGACCGCGAGACGTCGTTGGCCACGAGCAGGTCCGCGTGCTTGGCCACGCGCTTGGCGCGCGCGTTCTCACGGACACGGTCCGTCTCCGCCGCGAAGCCGACCAGGAACCGATCGCCCTTGTCCTGGCCCAGCGTGGCCAGGATGTCCGGGGTGCGGGCCAGCGCCAGCGTGGTGTCCCCCGCCTTCTTCTTGATCTTGGACGGCGAGCGCTCGGCCGGCCGGTAGTCGGACACGGCGGCGGCCATGGCCACGATCGTGGCCGGGCCCACGCGATCGGACACCGCGCGCGCCATCTCCTCCGCGGAACGGACGGGCACCAGATCCACGCCGGAAGGCGGCTCGACCGAGGTCGGCCCCGCCACCAGGATCACCCGCGCGCCGCGGTCGCGCGCGGTCTCCGCCAGGGCGAAGCCCATCCGCCCCGTCGACCGGTTCGAGAGGAAGCGCACGGGATCGAGGTCCTCGATCGTGGGGCCGGCGGTCACGAGGACCGTCTCTCCGGCCAGGTCGCCCGCGGGACGCCGGGCCTGGCCCTCCAGCACCGCCAGGGCCGCTTCCACGATCTGGTCCGGCTCGGCCAGGCGCCCGCGCCCCAGCCAGCCGCAGGCCAGGTACCCCGATCCCGGCTCCACGATCGTCACGCCGCGGGCCCGCAGCAGGTCCAGGTTCTCGCGCACCGCCGGGTGGTCGAACATGTTCACGTTCATGGCCGGCGCCACCACCACCGGCGCCTTCGTGGCCAGGTACAGGGTCGACAGCGCGTCGTCCGCGATCCCGCGCGCGAACTTGCCGAGGATGTTGGCGGTGGCGGGGGCCACGAGCAGGAGCTGGGCGGCGTCGGCGAGGCTGATGTGCCGGATGTCGCCCTCCGCGCCGAGGGCGAACTGGTCCATGAACACGGCATGGCGCGAGAGGGCCTCGAACGTCATCGGGGTCACGAACTCGGCGGCGTGGGACGTCATCACCACGTGCACGTCCACCCCGTGGCGCTGCAGGTCGCGCAGCACCTCGCAGGCCTTGTAGGCCCCGATGCAGCCGGTGACGCCGAGGACGACGGTGGGCATTTGGCTTGAATTATCTAGTCAGGGGGGGCACTGGCGGGCCCCACGGTCGGACGCGGCGCGGCCCCCCCTGAAACCCCCCTCGCACGTCGCCGCCGCTTTGCGGTGCCGCCGTGCTCTGCGGTCTCAGGCCTCCGCACCTACGGCGGCGGCCACGGCGGCGGCGGCGGCCGCCGCCTCCTTCTCGTCCTTGATCTCCCAGTCCACGGCGTCGGCCAGCACTTCCTGCATGGCGATCCGGGTGGGCTTGCGGCTCCGGGCCTCCACGCGCGGCTTGGCCCCGTTCTGGAGCTGCTTCGCCCGCTGGGCGGCGACGGTGATGAAGCGGAACTTGCTGTCGACGGTCTTCGGCAGGATGAGGTGCGACATGTCTCTTCAGCTCTCCTTGGTCGAGGGGAAGGTCCCCAGGATCTTCTGGGCCACGGGCGCGACGCGGCTGGTGCGGCTGCGCGCGGCCCGGATGATGGACTTGAGGTACTCGACGCTGCGGTCGAGGTCGTCGTTGATGATCGAGTAATCGTACTGCCGGTACTGGACGAGCTCCTCCCCCGCCGCCTGCAGCCGGCGGTGGAAGCTGCCCTCGTTCTCCGCCCCCCGCCCGCGGAGGCGCCGCTCGAGGTCGGTGTAGGACGGCGGAAGGATGAAGATGCTCACGGCGTCGGCGAAGGCCCGGCGGACCTGGGCCGCGCCCTGGACGTCGAGGTCGAGGAGGAGGTCCACGCCGTCGGCGGCCGCCCGCTCGTACTCCTCGCGCGAGGTGCCGTAGAACTGGCCGTGGACCTCCGCGGACTCGAGGAAGAGGTTGCGCCCCCGCATGTCCTCGAAGGTGCGCCGGTCCACGAAGTAGTACTGCACGCCCTCCGTCTCCGCGTCCCGCGGGGCGCGGGTGGTGTGCGACACCGAGAACCGGAGGTTCCGCATCTCCTCCAGCACGCGGAGGAGGATGGTCGACTTGCCCGCCCCCGAGGGGCCGGACACCACGATCAGGCTCGGCAACCGCTCACTCAACGTTCTGCACCTGTTCGCGCACCCGCTCGATCTCGCTCTTGAGGGCCACCACCTCCTGCACCACCCCTGCGGAGGCGGCCTTGCTCCCAATGGTGTTGGCCTCCCGCGCCATCTCCTGGGCCAGGAAGTCCAGCCGCTTGCCGGACGGCTCCCGCGCCTCCAGCGCCCCGCGCGCCTGGGCCACATGGCTCCGGAGCCTCTGGACCTCTTCCGCCACGTCGTGCCGCTCCACCAGCCGCACGACCTCCTGGTAGAGGCGCGGCTCGTCGAGGGCGAGGTCCTGGCAGGCGGCCCGGACCTTCTCCACGAGAAGGGCGCGGCGGGCGGCCTTCCCCTCCTCGGTACCGGCGGCGATCCGGGCGGCCGCGGCCTCGATCCCGTCCAGGGCCGCCCCGAGCTCCCCCTGCAGGTGGGCTCCTTCGGCGTCCCGCATGGTCTGCAGCCCGTCCAGGGCCCGCGCGACCAGGCCGAGCAGGGAGCGCCGTCCCTCCTCGTCGATGGCGCCGGGCGCCTCCACGATCTCCACGGCGCCCGGGAAGCGCACCACGTCCGCCACCGCCACCTCTCCCGCCAGCGCGTGCTCGGCCCGGATCTGCCGGAGGGCCCGCACCAGCCCCCCTACAATCGGGCGCGGGGTCACCATCACGTCCTCGTCGTCACGGGCGAAGGTCGCCTGCACCGCCAGCTCCACCCGGCCGCGGCCGACCCGCTCCTGGACCACGCGCTTGATGTCGCCCTCCAGGGCCTGGAGCCGCCGCGGGAGATGGACGCTCACGTCGAGGTAGCGGTGGTTGACGCTGCGCACGGTCACCGCCGCCTTGAGCGCCTCCGATTCCGCGGCCGCCTGCCCGTAACCCGTCATCGAACGGATCATCGTCCGCTCACAGGGCGGGGTCCTCCGGCCGGAACTGCAGCTCGTGGAGCCGGCTGTAGAGACCTCGCGGCCGCCGGAGCAGCTCCTCGTGCGTGCCCGTCTCCCTCACCTCGCCCCCGTCGATCACCAGTATGCGGTCGGCGTTGCGGACGGTGGCCAGGCGGTGAGCGATCACGAGCGTGGTGCGTCCCTTCATCAGGTTCGAGAGGGCCTGCTGGACCAGCCGCTCCGACTCCGCGTCCAGGGCGGAGGTGGCCTCGTCCAGGATCAGGATGGGCGGGTCCTTGAGGAGGGCGCGCGCGATCGCGATGCGCTGGCGCTGCCCCCCGGAGAGGCGGCTGCCGCGCTCCCCGATGACGGTGTCGTAGCGCCGGGGCAGGTCGAGGATGAAGTCGTGGGCGAAGGCGGCGCGCGCCGCCGACTCGATGCGGGCCTCGTCGACGTCCTCCAGCCCGTAGGCGATGTTCGCGCGCACGGTGTCGTTGAAGAGGACGGTCTCCTGGGTCACCAGGCCGATCTGCTCCCGCAGGCTCTTGAGGGTGACGTCGCGGATGTCCACGCCGTCGATCGTGATCGCGCCCTCGCTGACGTCGTAGAAGCGCGGGAGCAGGTTCATGAGCGTGGTCTTGCCCGCCCCGCTGGTGCCGACGATGGCCACCACCTCGCCCGCCCGCGCGCGGAAGGCCACCCGGCGCAGCACGGACGCCCCCTGGCCGTCCGCGTAGCGGAAGCCCACGTCCCGGTACTCGATCTCGCGCTCCAGCCGGGCCAGCGGCCGCGCGGCGGGGGCCTCGCGCACCTCGAGGTGGGTGTCCAGGACCTCGAAGATGCGCCCCCCCGCGGCCATCGCCCCCTGCAGGGTGGCGGTCAGCCGCGAGAGGCGCTTGATGGGCGTGTACATGGCGAAGAGCGCGGCCAGGAAGGAGGTGAAGGCGCCCGTGGTCAGGCGGCCGTGCGCGATCGCGTAGCTGCCGTAGAAGAGGGCGCCGACCAGGGCCACTCCCCCCACCGCCTCCATCAGCGGCGGCAGCACCGCCGTCGCCCGCGTGATGCGCATGTTGACGTGGAAGAGCCGGGCGGCGGCGCGGCGGAAGCGCGAGGTCTCGAAGCCCTCCATGCCGAAGGCCTTCACCACCGGGAACCCGGAGATCGTCTCCTGCAGGATCTCGGAGATGTCGCGCCAGCGGCGCAGCGAGGTCTCGGAGCTGGCGCGGACGTGCCGTCCCAGCCGCACGAGAGGATAGAAGGCCAGGGGCATCCCGACGAGCGAGAGCAGGGCCAGGCGCCAGTCCTTGACGAAGAGGACGAGCACCAGGCCGAGGACGGTCAGGCCCTCCTTGAGGAGGTCGCCCGCCATGTCGGAGACCGCGTTCTGGATCTTCTCCACGTCCGTCGTGATGTGGCTCATCAGCGAGCCCGTGCTGTTGCGGCGGAGGAACGTGAAGGACTGATCGAGGACGTGGCCGTAGAGGCGGTTGCGCAGGTCGGTGACGGCGCGCTGCCCGGCGGAGGCCACCAGGGTCGTCGACAGGTACGAGCACACGCCCTTGGCCAGGTAGAGGGCGAGGATCGTGAGGGAGACGGGCAGGAGGTTGAGGTTCTTGATCAGGACGTCGTCGAAGATCGGCTGGACCATGTGCACGAGCCCGGCGCTGGCCGCGGCATAGCCGGCGGTCGCGATCCAGGAACCGAACAGCAGGCCTCGATAGGGCCGCGTGAACGAGAAGAGGCGCCGGAGCCGCCCGAGGTCCTCCCCGAGGAGCGTGAACGCGCTCGTGAACCATTGGACCCAGGCCGGTGGCCGGGACGGGCGGTTTCGTCTCGGCCGGTGCGGCACGTCGGGGAAAGCGGGGAGGGCTATGACGTCATCTCCTTGCTCAGCTGTGTCTTACGCGCCGTGGGAGGACCGCTCATTATACAGGCGTGCCCCCGGCGGCGGCAAGCGAAACGAGGGGCCGGCCATGGTCCGGGAGAGTCAGTCCACGAAGCGGTACTTGACCAGCGCCCAGAGGGCCGGGAACCCATCGCGCCAGGTGATCTTCTTGCCCTCCGCGTAATCCCGCCCCTCGTAGGTGATCGGGACCTCGTAGACGCGCGCCCCGCGCTTGAACAGCTTGGCCGTGATCTCCGGCTCGATCCCGAACCGCTCGCTGCGCAGCGGGAGCGCCTTCAGGATGTCCGCCCGCACCGCCTTGAAGCACGTCTCCATGTCCGTCATCGTCGTGTTGTAGAGCACGTTGGTGACGAGGTTGAGGAACAGGTTGGCCAGGTAGTGCGTGAAGAGGAAGCAGCGGTGGCGGCCGATGAACCGGCTCCCGAACACCGCGTCCGCCTTGCCCTTGACGATCAGGTCGAGCAGCTCCGGGTACTCCTCCGGGCTGTACTCGAGGTCGGCGTCCTGGACCACGATCACGTCCCCGGTCGCTTCCGCGATGCCGCGCCGCACCGCCGCCCCCTTGCCCCGGTTCTTCTCCTGGACGAGGTGCTTGAAGCCGCGCCGCGCGGCCAGGGCCTGCACGGCCTCGCGGCTGCCGTCGGTGGACGCGTCGTCCACCGCGATGAGCTCGATGCGCAGCGGCACCGCCAGCACGCGGTCGATGATCTCCTCGACGGTCGCCCGCTCGTTGTAGATCGGCATGACCACGGTGAGGAGGGGGTCTTTCAGGGGGGTCGGGCGGCCCCGGCTCACCGCGCGGCTCCATAGCCGTGGGGATGATCGCGCCGCCAGCGGACGGTGGTCTCGACCACGGCCTCGAGATCGGTCCACGACGGCGCGAAGCCCATCGCGGCGCGGACGCGGTCCGGCCGGGCCACGAGCATCGCGGGATCGCCCGGCCGCCGCGGCCCCACGGTCAGAGCCACCTTCCGGCCGGTCAGGCGCTCGACCGCGCTCACCACCTCGCGCACGGAGTGCCCCCGCCCCGTCCCGAGGTTGAAGGCCTGGAAGGGCTCGGCCGCCTCCTGGACGAGCGCGGCCACGTGCGCGCGCGCGAGGTCCTGGACGTGGATGTAGTCCCGGATGCAGGTGCCGTCGGGCGTGTCGTAGTCGTCGCCGTGGACCACGAGGCCGGGCCCGCGACCCAGCGCGGCGTCCACGGCCAGCGGGATCAGGTGCACCTCGGGGTCGTGGTCCTCTCCCAGCGAGCCGTCCGGATGGCAGCCCGCCGCGTTGAAGTAGCGCAGGGCGACCGCCCGCAGCAGCCCGGCCCGTGCGTAGTCGAGGAGGGCGCGCTCGAAGGCGCGCTTGGTCGCCCCGTAGGAGTTGATGGGGTCCTGCGGGTGGTCCTCGTCGATGGGCACGCGGACGGGCACGCCGTACACCGCGCAGGTCGAGCTGAAGACGATGCGCCGGACGCCCGCCCCCGTCATCGCGTCGAGCAGGGCCAGTCCCTTGCCCACGTTGGTGCGGTAGTAGGAGGCGGGATCACGGACGGACTCGGCGACGCTGAGCAGTCCCGCGAAGTGGATCACCGCCTCCCTTCCCTGGAGGGCGCGGGCCAGGGCCTGGGGGTCGCCGAGGTCGGCGGCGACGAGCGGCACCCCCGCGGGGACCGCCTCCCGGTGCCCGAACGAGAGGTCGTCGAGGACCACGACGTCGTGGCCGGCGTCCCTGAGCTCGCGGACGGCGTGGCTACCGATGTAGCCGGCGCCCCCCGTGACGAGCACCCTCACCGACGACCGATCCCCTCGTAGTGGAAGCCCATCTCCCGCAGGACCTGCGGGTTGTAGATGTTGCGGCCGTCGAAGACGGCGGGGTGCCGCATCAGGGCCTTCAGGCGGCCGAAGTCCGGCTCCCGGAACTCGTTCCACTCCGTGGCCACGACGAGCGCGTCCGCCCCCTCGACCGCCTCGTAGCTGCGGCGGCAGAAGCACACGCGGTCGCCGAACACGCGCTGGGCCACCGTCATCGCCTTGGGGTCGTAGGCGCGGACGGTGGCCCCGCCGTCGAGGAGGCCCTGGATGATCACGGCCGCGGGCGCCTCGCGCATGTCGTCGGTGCGGGGCTTGAAGGCGAGCCCCCAGACGGCGACCACCTTTCCGGCCAGGGTCCCGAGATGGCCGGCGATGCGGGGCACGAGCGACCGGCGCTGCGCCTCGTTGGCCTCGTCCACTGCCTTCACGACCCGCACCTCGATCCCCGCCTCCTCGGCCGTGCTGATGAGGGCCTTGACGTCCTTCGGGAAGCAGGAGCCGCCGTAGCCGATCCCGGGGAACAGGAAGGAGGAGCCGATGCGGGAGTCGGTCCCGATGCCGCGGCGGACCTCGTTCACGTCCGCGCCCAGGCGGTCGCAGAGGTTCGCGATCTCGTTCATGAACGAGATCCGGCTGGCCAGCATCGCGTTGGCGGCGTACTTCGTGAGCTCGGCGGAGGCGCAGTCCATGAGCAGGACCGGGTTGCCCGTGCGCACGAACGGCGCGTAGAGCTCGGTCATGATCGCGCGGGCGCGCTCGTCGTCGGCCCCGATGACCACGCGGTCCGGCTTGAGGAAGTCCTCGACGGCCGCCCCCTCCTTGAGGAACTCGGGGTTCGAGACGACCACGAACGGGTGGGTGGTGAGAAGGGAGACGGTCTTGCGCACCCTGGCCGCCGTGCCCACGGGAACGGTGGACTTGTTGACGATGACCTTGAAGCCGTCCATGGCCCGCCCGATCCCGTCGGCCACGGCCAGCACGTGGCGCAGGTCGGCGGCGCCGTCCTCGTCCTGGGGAGTGCCGACGGCGATGAAGATGATGTCGCTCGTCCGCACCGCCGCCCCGAGGTCGGTCGTGAAGCGCAGCCTCTCTTCGGCCACGTTGCGCGGGATCATCTCGCCCAGGCCCGGCTCGTAGATGGGGATCTCCCCCCGGCGGAGGCGGTCGACCTTCTCCGCGTCGTCGTCGACGCACACGACGCTGTTGCCGTTCTCGGCCAGGCACACCCCCACCACGAGGCCGACGTAGCCCGTCCCCACCACCGCGATCTTCAACCCGACCTCCCGTCGCGCACGACCGACGCCAGGGTGACCGGGAAATCTAACATGACTGGGCCTGCTATCATGACGTGACCCGGCATGAACTTCGGCCTCGACCTCAGACCTTCGCTCTCGAAGCCGACGGGAGCGGGCTCTTACGTCCTGGCCCTGGCCCAGCGGCTGCCCGAGCTGGCCCCGGCCGACCGCTTCTACTTCTTCTCCGCCTCCCTCAAGGAACGCTACCCTGCACGGGACTGGCCCGCGAACGTGCGCCTGGTGGACCGCCGGCTGCCCGTGCACGCCCTCAACTACGCCTGGAACCGCCTGGAGTGGCCGCCGCTGGACCGCCTGGTGGGGGCCCCTCTCGACCTCGTCCATTCCCCGCACCCGCTGCTCATCCCCGCCCGCAAGGCCAAGCAGGTGGTGACCATCCACGACCTGTTCTTCCTCAAGCACCCGGACATGACGCAGGCGGAGATCCGGCGCGACTACGCCCCGCTCGTGCGCGACCACGTGCGCCGCGCGGACGCCGTCATCTGCGTCTCGGAGCACACCGCCTCCGAGGCGCGCCTCTTGCTCGACATCTCGCCGGCCAAGCTCGCCGTGATCCCGCTCGGCGTCGACCCCGAATATCGCCTGCCCATCTCGGACGAGGGGGTCAACGCCGTGCTGGCCCGCCGCGGGCTCCCGCGAGGGGCGATCCTCTACCTCGGCACCGACGAGAAGCGGAAGAACCTCGTGAACCTGGCCATGGCCTATATCGGGTTGGCGGGCCGGCGGCGAGGCATCCCCCCGCTCGTGATGGTGGGTCCCGGACCGGAATGGGCGCAGGGGGGGACGATCTACGGGCCGCAGATCCGCGCCACCGGGTACCTCGAGACCCGCGAGGTGCGGGCGCTGATGGCGGCCTCGATCGCGCTGGTGCTGCCGTCGCTCGAGGAGGGCTTCGGCCTGCCGGTGGTGGAGGCGATGGCGGCGGGCCTGCCCGTGGTGTGCTCCCGCGGCTCCGCGCTGGAGGAGGTCGCGGGCGACGCCGCCACGTTCGTGAACCCCCTCGACACGCGCTCGATCGCCGACGGCATCGAGACGATCCTCGACGACGGCGAGCGCCGCGAGACGCAGCGGCGCCTGGGCCTGGAGCGGAGCCGGGCCTTCGATTGGGACGGCGCGGCCGCGAAGACGCTCGAGCTCTACCGCCGCGTGCTCGGTGCCTGAGGCCCCCCTCACCATCGGGATCGACGGCCGCGAGCTCCAGGGGCGACCCACCGGCACCGGCCGCTACCTGCGCAACCTGCTGCGCGCCTGGCCGGCGGGGAACGACCGGCTCCTCGTGTATTGCGCCGGACGCCTGCCCGACGACCCCGTCCTCGGGTCGCCCCGTGTGGAGGCGCGGGCCCTGGGCTCCGGCGGCGAGCGCGGCGCCTGGTGGGCGGAGCGCTACCTCTCCCCCGCCTCCCGTCGTGACGGCGTGGACGTCCTGTTCGGCCCCGCCTACACCTGCCCCCTCACCGCCGATCGCCCGCGCGTGATCGCCGTGCACGACCTTTCCTTCTTCGCCTGGCCCGACGACTTCGCGGCCCTGGACGGGGTCCGCCGGCGCCTGCTGGTCGGAGCCAGCCTGCGCGCCGCGCGCGCCGTCCTCGCCTGCTCGGACTTCACGCGCCGCGAGATCGCGCGGTTCTTCCCCGACCTCGCCTCGAAGGTCGTGCACGTGCCCCTCGCGGGGGCGGACGACCTCCCGCCCGCTCCTTCCCGCGACGAGGCGCGCGCCCGTCTCGCCGCGCGCGGACCCGTGATCGTGACCGTGGGCGCCATCCTGAACCGGCGACGGCTGCCCGTCCTGCTCCGGGCCATGGCCCATGTCCGGCGGGCCTGGCCCCACGCCGTCCTGGAGGTCGTGGGCGACAACCGGACGCATCCCCCGCTCGCCATCGACGTCCTGCTCCGCGAGCTGGCCCTGGAGGACGCGGTCCGCGTCTCCGGCCACGTGAACGACGCCGGTCTGGTCGCCCGCTACGCCGCCGCCGACGTGGCCGTGTTCCTCTCCGAGTACGAGGGGTTCGGCCTCCCCGTCCTGGAGGCCATGGCCCGAGGCGTCCCGGTGATCGCGAGCCGGCGGCCCGCGCTCAACGAGATCTTCGGCGTGGGCGCCCTCCTCGTCGACCCCGGGGACGAGGACGGCGTCGCCGCCGCGATCGACCGCGTCCTTGGCGAGGATCGCCTGCGCGCGGACCTCGTGCGGCGCGGCCTGGCCCTGGCCGCCTCCTGCTCGTGGGCGGAGACGGCGCGCCGGACGCGCGGCGTCCTCGCCGAGGCGGCGCGGGCGCGATGAGCGCCTCCCCCGAGGCGCCGGCACCCCGGGTCAGCGCGGTCATCGTCTCCTACAACACGCGCGACCTGCTCCTGGGCTGCCTGGCCGCCCTGCACGCCCACGCCGGCCTCCCCCTGGAAGCGATCGTGGTGGACAACGCGAGCGCGGACGGCTCGGTGGAGGCCGTGCGGGCGCGCTTCCCCGGGGCGCGCGTGATCGCCGGCGCCGAGAACGTCGGGTTCTCCCGCGCCAACAACCTCGGCCTGCGGGCGGCGCGCGGGGAGTACGCGTTCGTCCTCAACAGCGATTGCGAGGTGCGGCCGGGCGCGCTGGCCGCGCTCGCCGACATCCTGGACCGCCGGCCGGAAGTCGCCCTCGTCGGCCCGCGCACGGTCGGGTCGGACGGCCGCCCGCAGGTATCCTTTGGCCCCGCCCTGACGCCGCTGGCGGAGTGGAGACAGGGCCGGCTCGTGCGCGCGCTCAAGAGAGGCGACCCCGAGGCGGTGCGCGTGGCCGCCCTCCTCTCGGAGAAGGAGACCGAGCCCGACTGGGTCTCGGGGTCGTGCTTCCTGGCCCGGCGAAAGGTCCTGGAGGCGGTCGGCGGCTTCGACGAGTCCTTCTTCCTCTACGAAGAAGACGTCGACCTGTGCGTGCGCGTCCGCCGGGCCGGCGGGCGCATCCTCTACACCCCCGCCGCGGAGGTCCTCCACCACCTCGGCCGCAGCATGGAGCAGGCCCCGGCCCGGGCCCGGCTGGAGTACCACAAGAGCCATCTCCGCTACTACCGCAAGCACAACTCGCCCGCGCAGCGCGCGGCCCTCCGCGCCTGGCTGGCCACCCGCGCCGCCTGGGGCTGGCTGCGGGCGGGCGGAGGCGAGGAAGGCCGAAGCCGGCGCGCCGAGGGACGGGAGCTGCTCCGGCTCGCCTTCCGCGGCTGACTTGAAGCAAACCGGCGGTCCAACAAGTTATACTAGGCGGTATGACTCACCGTGTCGGCGGCAAGGGCCAGGTCGTCATTCCGAAGGCGTTTCGGGAAGCCGTCAGTCTCCAGCCCGGGGACGAGGTGACGTTCTCGCGGGACGGGAACACCATCCGCGTCGAGCGGGTCGTTTCGCCCGACGCGCTCATGGGACGGCTCGCCGGGCATCGCCTGATCGACGCCCTGGAGAAGGATCGCCGCCTGGAACGCCGGCGCTGATGGCGGGCCGCTCCCGCATCTATTGCCTCGACTCCTGGGCGGTCCTCCGCTTCCTCGAGGGTGCGTCCGGGGCCGCCCGCCGGGTGTGCCAGGTGATGAGGCTCCGCCGCCCGATCATGAGCTGGATCAACCTGGGCGAGGTCTACTACACGATCCACCGTGCCGCCGGCGGTGCGGAAGCGGAAGCGACGCTCACTCTCCTGCGGCCCCTGCTTGCGCTCGACCCGGCGACGCCGGAGCGCGTCCTGGGCGCCGCCCGCATCAAGGCCGTCCACCCGCTGGCCTACGGCGACGCGTTTGCCATCGCCACCGCCGCGGCCCACAAAGCCGTCTTGCTGACGGGTGACCCAGAGATCACCGAACGGGCGGTGGGCTGCAAGGTGGAGGACTTGCGAGGGTAACGGTGCCTACGCCGCGGTCAGGCACGCGAGTTAATTAGACCACTTTTCATTCCCGCGTCTGAACGCCCCCGTGCTACGGTGAGCAGGGCGACGCCACGTGAAGATAGCCATTGACGCGCGCAAGTGGCGCGACTACGGGATCGGGACGTACGTGCGGAACCTCGTGCGGCACCTCGCCCACCTGGACCGCGAGACCACGTACTTCCTCTTCTGTGACCGGGCCGACGAGGCCACCCTCCGGGACCTGGCCGGGAACTTCGTGCCCGTGGTGGAGAGCTCCCGCGGCTACAGCCTGCGCGAGCACATCTCCATCCCGGCCAAGCTGCGCCGGCTGGGCGTGGACCTCCTGCACTCGCCGCACTACGTGCTTCCCCTCCTCTGCCGCCGGCGCGCGGTGGTGACGATCCACGACTGCATCCACCTCCTCTTCCCCGAGTACCTGCCCAACCGGATGGCGCTGACGTACGCGCACAGGATGATGGGGCACGCCATCAAGACGAGCGCGCTCGTCTTCACGGTCTCGGAGGCCTCCCGCCGGGACATCCTCCGCTTCTACCCGCACGCCGACCCCGACCGGCTCCAGGTGGTGCCCAACGCGATCGACGCCACCATCCTCGAGCACCCGGGCGAAGAGGAGATGGAGCGCGTGAAGGAGCGCTACCAGATCCGCGGGCGGTTCGTGCTCTACGCCGGGAACATCAAGCCGCACAAGAACCTCGAGCGCCTCATCGCCGCCTTCGGCCTCCTCAAGCAGCGCCCCGGCTACGACGACCTCAAGCTGCTGATCATCGGCGACGAGATCAACAAGTACGGCTCGCTGCGGCGGCGAGTGGAGGCGGTGGGAGTGCGGCACGACGTCCGTTTCTTCGGCTTCGTGCCCGACTCCACGCTCTCCGCCCTCTATCGCCTCGCCACCGTATTCGCGTTCCCGTCCCTGTACGAAGGGTTCGGGCTGCCGCCGCTGGAGGCGATGTCCACGGGGACGCCGGTCGTGACCTCGCGCATCTCGTCGCTGCCGGAGGTGGTGGGCGACGCCGCCGTCCTCGTCGACCCCTACAGCGTCGAGGACATCGCCGACGGGCTCCATCGCGTCCTCGACGACGAGACCCTGCGGGCCGCCCTCATCCACCTCGGGCACCTGCGGGTCGCGCAGTTCAGCTGGGAGCGCTCCGTCCGCGCGATCCACGACGGGTACATGAAGGTCCTCGGGGTCAGCGCGCCCGCCCGGGCCGCGGCCGAGGAAGTCCGCTAGACGTCCTCCCCCGTCCTATTCCCCTCGGAGCGCCAATGTCGGTTCGGTCCGCGCGGCGCGGCGGGCGGGCAGCCAACCGGCCACGATGGTCACGGCGAGGAGGATCCCCGTGGTCGCGACCACCGCCACCGGATCGAGCGAGACCTCGCCGGCCATCCGGGAGACGAGCGGACGCCCGGCCGCCGCCGCACTCAAGCCGACGGCGGCCCCCACGAGGCCGAGGCGCGCCGCCTGGCGCAGGATGAGACGATGCACGTCGCGCTCGGTGGCACCAATGGCGATGCGCAACCCGATCTCCCCCTGTCGCTGGCTGACGGTATAGGAGACGAGGCCATAGAGACCGGACACGGCCAACAGGACCGCGGTGAGCGAGAACGCGACGAAGAGAGTCAGGCTGAAGCGACGCGGGGCGAGCCACGCTTCGAGGTATTGACGCATCGTGCCCGTGCTCGATATCGCGGCATCGGGATCGACCGCCCGCAGCTCGGCCACGAACCGCACCCTGAAGGCCGCCGGGTCGGTTTCCGTCTTGACCATCCAGAACTGGTTGTTCCTGAGGAAAGCCACGCCGTCGGGATGGATCTGGCGCAACGGAAGGTAGACATCGAGCGCGGGCGGGCCGTCGAGGGCCGCCTGACGGACGTTCTCGACGACCCCCACCACCTCGACGGGTCTCGGTCCCGTGTTGTTGTCGTCGATCAGGAGTTGTTGCCCGGGTCGGTCTCGGGCCAGGAACTTCTCTGCGAGCGCCTCGCTGACGAGGGCCACCGGCGGGGCGTCCGATCGGTCCCTCTCGGAGAGTGGCCGCCCGCGGAGGAGGCGCGTGCCCACGGCGGCCAGGTAACCGGGACTGATGACACGCAGGTTCGCCGCCGGTACGTCCCGCTCGGTGCGAGGTTGGCCGGCAACCGTGAACGGCACGGTGACGAGCAGGCCGCTCATCGGGGCGACGGAGATCAGGCCGACGTCGCGTATGCCCGGCGACGCGAAGAGGCGCCGGGAAAGCCTCTCGTAGAAACCCGCCAGCTCTTCGGGCGAACGATAGGAAGGAGGCAGCGACACCCTGGCCTGGAACACCCCGTCCGGCCTGAACCCCGGGTGCACCCGTTGCAGCCGTAGCAGACCTTGAACGAGGAGCGCCGTGGCCAGGAGGAGGACCAGGGCGGCGGAGATCTCTCCCACCACCAGCACGCTGCGCACATGGTGGTTCCTGCGATCGCCGAGCGCTCCTCGGCTCGCCAGGCGAAGCGCATCGCGCGCTCGCGCTCCCAGCGCGGCGCCGATCGGCGCCACGCCGAGGAGCACGGTGGCGGCCAGAGTCAGCCCCGCCGCGAAGGCCAGCGCTCTCCAGTCGAAGACGACTTCTCCGACGCGAGGCATGGAGGAGGGGGCCCAGACCACGACGGTGGACGTGGCCCACGCCGCCAGCACGCACCCGAGAAAGCCGCCGACGGCGGCCAGTGCGAGGGCCTCGGCGCCGAGTTGCCGGACGAGGTGTGACCGGGAGGCGCCCAGGGCGATGCGAATGGACATCTCGGCCCGGCGCTCGGCCGCTCGTACGAGCACGAGACAGAGCAGGTTGGCCAGAGCGGTGGCGAGAACGACGACGACCGAGGCCAGGAGCAGGAGCATCATCGGCCGATGGTCTCCAATGAGCGCCTCCCTCATGGCGGTCGTGCGCACGGACTCCTTTCGGGCGTACTCCAATGGAAACCGGCTCCGCAGCGAGCGGCAGATCGAGGTCAATTCCTGTTGCGCCTGCTCGGAGGTGACTCCGGGGGCGAGACGACCAAAGACCCGGAGCGTGTTGGCCGAGTTCCGGAGGTGACGGGTAGGATCGCCGTCGGGGACGAGCGGGATCACGACGTCGACGTCCCGAAGGGGCAGCGGAAACTGCGCGGGCAGGACGCCGACGATCTCGACGGACTCGCCGTTGATGCGCACTCTCCGGCCGACCGCGTCCTCGGCGCCACCCAGCTGTCGCCGCCACAAACGGTAGCTCACGACGGCGACGTGGGGCGCCCCCGGCCGGTCGTCCGCGTCCTGCAGGAGACGCCCGGCGGCCGGCGACACGCCCAGGATCCCGAAGGAGCCGGCGGACATCCGAGCGCCCTGGAGCCGCTCCGTCACGCCCTCGCCGGCCAGGCTCGCACTCCAGTTGGCGTAGGCCGCGATCCCGGCGAGCGTGCGGGTCGCCTCTCGATAGTCCATGAATTCGGGCAAGGAGAACGGCGCGCCGGGGTTGTCCGGTCGCACGGACGCGATCCATACGAGCCGCTCGGGGTCCGCAAAAGGGAGGGCGCGGAGCAGGACGGCGCTCACCATCGCGAACATGGTCGTGTTCGCCCCGATCGTCAGCGCGAGCGTGCAGACCACGGCGGCGGCAAACCCCGGCTGCTTGCCGCACTGACGCAGCGCGTAGCGAAGATCTCTCGCGAGGGAATCCATGTCCTGACCGGCATCCTATCGGAGGCAGACACATCGACTTCCGACACCGATCCGTCGAAATCCGCCATCGCGCACCTTCCGGCCGCCCACGGCTACAATCGGCGGGTTGCCGTCTCCACGCGTCGCCCTCGTTCATGACTGGCTGACGGGAATGCGCGGCGGCGAGAAGGTGCTCCTCTCGCTGGCCCGCCTCTTTCCGGACGCGCCGATCTTCACGCTCTTGCACGTCCGCGGGTCGGTGGCCCCGGAGCTGGAGGCGCGGGAGATCCGGACCACGTTCGTGCAGCACCTGCCGTCGGTGGCCACGCACTACCGCCAGTACCTCCCGCTGTTCCCGGCCGCCGCCGCCTCGATGGACCTCTCGGGCTTCGACCTCGTGATCTCCAGCTCCCACTGCGTGGCCAAGGGCGTGCGCGTGCCCGCGCCCGCGCGCCACGTCTGCTACTGCCACACCCCCATGCGCTACGTGTGGGACCGCTACGACGACTACTTCGGGCCCGGACGGGTGTCGGGGGCCGCCGCCCTGGTCGTGCCCGCGGTGGCCGAGGCGCTGCGCGCCTGGGACGTCGCGACCGCGGGCGGCGTCCATCGCTACGCCGCCAACAGCGCGCACGTAGCCGGCCGCATCCGCCGCTACTATGGCCGCGACTCCGTCGTGATCCCGCCCCCGGTCGACACCGGGTTCTTCACGCCGGACGGACGCGACCCCGGGACGTACGACCTCGTGGTGTCCGCGCTCGTCCCCTACAAGCGCATCGAGCTGATCCTCGACGCCTATCGCCATGGGCCCCGGCCGCTCAAGATCGTGGGCGGGGGTCCGGACCTCGCCCACTTGCGGGCCCTGGCCGGACGGGCGACGGAGTTCCTGGGCCCCGTGGAGGACCTCGCCCTGCGCGAGCTCTATCGCGGGTGCCGGGCGGTCGTGATGGCGAGCGTCGAGGACTTCGGCATCGTCCCTCTCGAGGCCATGGCGTGCGGGCGGCCGGCCGTCGTGTTCGCGGAAGGCGGAGGCCGCGAGACGGTCCTGCCCGGGCAGACAGGCGTGCTATTTCAAGAACCTACGGCGGTCTCCCTCCGGGCCGCCGTTGACTCATTGGAAGGGCTGCGATTTAATATCGGCACGCTCCGGGCCCACGCCGAGGCCCACAGCCGCCAGGTGTTCGAGGCTCGCTTCCGGGCCTTCGTGGAGGAGGTCCTGGCGGACGGGTTCGTCCCGACCCACTCGCCCACATGGTGAAGTTCCAGACTCGAGTCATGGTGGCCGTCTTCGTCCTGGTGGACGTTCTCTCCACCATCCTGGCCTGGGTCCTCGCCTACTTCCTCCGCTTCGACAACGACCTCGTGCTGGGCGCCCTGCCCGCGACCAAGGGCGTGCCCGCGCTGTCGCGCTACCTGCTGCTCGTCCCGATCATCGTCGTGCTCTGGCCGGCCGTGCTCTACTTCCACGGCCTCTACCAGCTCAAGCGCGGCCGCAGCCGGATCGACGAGCTCTTCGCCATCCTCTTCAGCGTCCTCATCGCCACCGCGCTGCTCCTGGGCGCCACCCTCTACATACGCGTCTACTACAAGTACCAGCCGGAGGTCGCGCCCCTGTGGGAGTACAGCCAGGGCGTGATGGCCCTCTTCGTGGGCCTCGACGTGCTCGCCCTCAACGCCGGGCGCAGCGCGCTGCGCGCCTACCTCAAGAGGATGTGGTCCGCCGGCTACAACGTGCGGCGCGTCCTGGTGGCGGGAGCGGGCGAGCTCGGCCAGCAGGTGGCGGAGACCATCCTTGCCCACCGCGAGCTGGGGTTCCGGCTCGTGGGCTTCGTGGACGACGAGGCGCCACGGGTGAAGGAGCGCGGCGGCGTCCCCGTACTGGGGACACTCGATCAGACGACGCAGGTCGCGGCCGCGCACGGGGCCGACCAGCTCTACATCGCGCTGCCCCTCGAGGAGCACGCCAAGCTGCTCCGCCTCATCAAGAACGTGAGCAACGAGTGCGTGGACATCAAGGTCGTCCCCGACCTCATCCAGTACGCCACCGTGAAGGCCGTGCTCGAGGACCTCGACGGCATCCCCATCGTCAGCCTCAGCGAGGTCCCGCTGCGCGGCTGGAACAGCATGGTCAAGCGCGTGATGGACGTGGTGCTCGGCACCGCCATCCTGATCGGGCTCACCGTGGTCGTTCCCCTGTTTCCCGTGGTCGCCCTCCTCATCAAGCTCCGCGGCGGCCGCGGGCCCGTCCTGCTGCGCCAGGAGCGCATGACCCTCGACGGCAAGACCTTCCAGATCTACAAGTTCAGGACGATGGTGGACAACGCGGAGGAGGTCACGGGCCCCATCTGGGCCTCGCCCGAGGACCCGCGGCGCACGCCCATCGGCATCTGGCTCCGGCGCTTCAACCTCGACGAGTTCCCCCAGCTCCTCAACGTCGTGTTCGGGGAGATGAGCCTGGTCGGCCCGCGCCCGGAGCGCCCGCCGTTCGTGCAGCAGTTCAAGGAGCACATCCCCCAGTACATGCTGCGCCACCGCGTGAAGAGCGGGATCACGGGCTGGGCGCAGGTGAACGGCTGGCGGGGGAATACGTCGATCGAGAAGCGGATCGAGTACGACCTGTACTACATCGAGAACTGGTCGCTGCTGCTCGACGTCAAGATCCTGATCCTCACGCTCTTCCGGGGATTCGGGCAGAAGCATGCGTACTAGCGGCTGATGCCGCGTGCCCTGGTCACCGGCGCCGCCGGGTTCATCGGATCACATCTCTCGGAGTACCTGCTCGACCACGGCTACGCGGTGGTGGGGATGGACAACCTCATCACCGGCGACCTCGCCAACATCCGGCACCTGACCGGGCGCGACTTCGTCTTCGTCAAGCACGACGTCACCAACTACATCAACCTCGAGGGCCCGCTCGACCTGATCTTCCATTTCGCGAGCCCGGCCTCCCCCATCGACTACCTGCGCGTCCCCATCCAGACCCTGAAGGTGGGCAGCCTCGGCACCCACAACGCGCTCGGCCTGGCCAAGGCCAAGGACGCGCGCTTCCTCCTCGCCTCCACCTCGGAGGTCTACGGCGATCCGCTCGTGCACCCCCAGCGCGAGGACTACTGGGGGAACGTCAACCCGGTGGGACCGCGCGGCGTCTACGACGAGGCCAAGCGCTTCTCGGAAGCGATGACGATGGCCTACCACCGCGTGCACGGCGTGCAGACGCGCATCGTGCGGATCTTCAACACCTACGGCACGCGGATGCGGATCGAGGACGGGCGCGCCATCCCCGCCTTCCTCAGCCAGGCGCTGCGCAACGAGGACGTGACCGTGTTCGGGGACGGCACCCAGACGCGGAGCCTCTGCTACGTGACCGACCTCGTGGACGGGCTCTTCCGCCTCATCCAGTCGACGGAAGTCAATCCCGTCAACATCGGCAACCCGAGCGAGCTGACCATCCGCCAGCTCGCGGAGCGCATCATCGCCCTCACGGGATCACGGAGCCGCATCGTCACGCGGCCCCTCCCCGAGGACGACCCCAAGGTGCGCCAGCCCGACATCACGCGCGCGCGCCGACTCCTGGGTTGGGAGCCGACGGTGGCCCTCGACGACGGCCTGCGCCGGACCATCGAGTACTTCCGCCAGAAGCTCGGCCTGGCCTGAGGTATTTCCTGTCCGGTGAGCGCGGACACCGCGGCGGGCACCGCTTTCCAGCCACAATCGTGTCCAGCTCCTGCTCGGGAGCGGTCCGGGAGGACCGAGGAGGTGACCCGGGACCGATGCACACCCCCATTCGCGTGCTCCTCTGCGACGACCAGCCCCTGATCCGGGCGGGGCTCAAGGCCGTGCTCGGCGCGCATCCGGCGATGCAGGTGGTCGGCGAGGCCGGGGACGGCAGCGCCGCGCTGGACGAGGTCGAGCGGCTGCGGCCCCACGTCGTGCTCATGGACGTCGAGATGCCGCGTCTCAACGGCATCGAAGCCACGCGTCGCATCACGCGGGCCCACCGCGACGTGAAGGTCCTGATCGTCACCATGTACGACGGGCCACGGCTCGTCGCGGAATGCCTGGACGCGGGCGCCGCCGGGTACGTCCTCAAGGACGTGGCCGTGTCGCAGGTCGCGGGGGCAGTGGCGGCGGTGGCGGCGGGACGCCGCTACCTCAGCCCGGCCGCCGCCGAGATCCTCGATCGTCGCGGGCGGGCGATCGAGCGCGGGCGCACGCCGTACGACCTGCTGACCGACCGTGAGCGCGAGGTGTTGAAGCTCCTCGCGGACGGCCTGTCCCTGAAGGAGGTCGCGGGCTGCCTCGGTCGCAGCGTCAAGACGGTGGAGGCCCACAAGTACAACCTCACCCAGAAGCTCGGCGTGCACCATCGGGCGGGGCTGGTCAAGTACGCCATCGCGCACGGCCTGGTCCAGGTGCCGGTGCTCGAGGACCTGGCCGGACTGGCCGCCGGCGTGGACGCCGCGGCCTCCCCGCTGCGCGCGGTGTCCCGGACGGCCGTATAGGATAGGCGCCGTACGAGGTCGACCGCCGAGTGAGATCCCCGAAGACGGTGGCCGTGTTCATGGGCACGCGTCCGGAAGCGATAAAGATGGCTCCGGTGGTGGCCGCCCTCCGGGCCTCGGGCGACCTCGCCTGCCGCGTGGTGGCCACGGGCCAGCACCGCGAGATGTTCGCCCAGGTGGCGGCCGAGCTCGGCTTCGAGGTGGACGCGGACCTCGCCGTGATGCAGCCCCACCAGACGCTGGCCGGCCTCACCGCCCGGCTGATGGAGGCCGTCGACGGCTGGCTGCAGAGCGAGCGGCCGGACATGGCCCTCGTCCAGGGCGACACCACCACCGTGCTCGTGGCCGCGCTGGCCTGCTTCTACCGCAAGGTCCCGAGCGGGCACGTCGAGGCGGGGCTGCGGACGGGCAACATCTGGTCTCCGTTCCCGGAGGAGGTGAACCGGCGGCTGGCCTCGCCCCTCGTCTCGCTCCACTTCGCGCCGACCGCGTCCGCCCGGGACGCCCTCCTCGCAGAGGGCATCCCCACGGAGGCGATCGAGGTGACCGGCAACACCGTGGTCGACGCGTTGCTCCGGGAGCTCGCGCAACAGGAGGCCCCGGCCGTCCGCGCCGTCGTCGAGGCCTCGCTCTCTCCGCTCCTGGGCCCGGACTGGGCGGGCGTCCCCTTCGTGCTCATCACCGGGCATCGCCGCGAGAGCTTCGGCGAGGGGATCCGGCAGATCTGCGAGGCGATCGCCGCCCTCGCGCGCCGCTATCCGGACCATCGCTTCGTCTACCCCGTGCACCTCAACCCGGAGGTCAAGGGGCACGTGGACCGGCGGTTGGGCGGGCTCGCGAACGTGCGCCTGATCGCGCCCCAGGGTTACCGGAGCTTCGTGGCCCTCATGTCCCGGTGCCGCCTGATCCTGACCGACTCGGGCGGCGTTCAGGAGGAGGCGCCTACGCTGGGCAAGCCGGTGCTCGTCATGCGCGACACCACCGAGCGGCCGGAGGGGGTGGCCGCCGGCAGCGCGCTCCTCACGGGTCCGCGCGCCGACCGCATCGTCGAGCACGCCAGCCGCCTCCTGGACGACCGCGAGGCCTACCAGGCCATGGCCGGTGCGGCGAACCCGTACGGCGACGGCCGCGCCGCCGATCGCATCGTGGCCAGGGTGCGCCGCCACCTCGGCTGAGCCGCCCCCGCGCCGGTGGCCGGCCTCCGCGCTCAGGCGGGATCGGGCAGCGGCATGCCGAAGTCCGGCTTCTCGCGCTGGCCCAGGACCCAGCGGTAGACCTCGACCGTCTGGCTCGCCTTCACCGCCCACGTGAAGCGGCCCCTCACCCGTTGCCGCGCGCGCTCCCCCATGGGCCGGAGGACGGAGGGGTCGGCCCCGAGCCGCTCCAGCGTCCGCCGGAGCTGGCCGACCACCTGCGCGCGCGGGCCCATCGGCAGAGCGAAGCCCGTGCCCGGGGTGACGAGCTCGCCGGGGCCTCCGTAGTCCAGCACGATCGGGACCAGGCCCAGCGCCATGGCCTCCAGGACGACCCCTCCCCCGAACTCGCGTACGCTCGGGAAGCCGAAGACGTGGCACCGCGCCATCCGGGTCTTGAGCTCACGGTGCTCCATCCAGCCCGTGAAGTCGACGGCGGAGGTGATCTGCTCGCGCCGGGCCAGCGCCCGGAGGGCCGGCCCTTCCGGGCCCTCTCCGATGACGTCGATCCGCAGCCTCCCCGCGCGGGCGAGGGGCGCCGCCGCCTCCAGCAGCATGTCCGCTCCCTTGTAGGGAACCAGGCGTCCGACGAAGGCCACTCGCAACGGAGGCTCGACCGTCTCCGCGACCGGAAGATCGAAGCGATCGAGCTCGATCGCGTTCTCGGGTATGTAGACCGCCTTGGCCCGGTACCGGCGCGGGATCTCCTCTCGAGTGCAGCGCGACCCCACGATCAAAGCGGCCGCGGAGGCCCGCGTCGAGCGATAGCCCGGGAGCCACCGGTAGGCGCCGCGCACGTAGGACAGCCATTCCTTTTCCCGGGCACGGAGCTGGCCGAAGCCGGACGGCCAGGGCAGGCCGCCGTTGAGGGGACCGATCACGAAGGGGACCCTGGCGCGCGCGCAGCGCGCGGCCAGCGAGCTCGGGATCGTCGGGCTCAAGGGAGTCAGGCGGTGGACGATGTCGAACTCCCCCGCCCGGATCCGCGGACCGAACCTGCGCCACACGAGATGCTCGAAGTAGCGGTAGCTCACCACGGAGAGTGCGGTCAGGGTCGTCCAGCCCTTGTTCGTTCCGAACGGCACGCCGAGGAGCACGCTGAGCCGGTGGGCGAAGGCATCGGCGGGGGCCGGATCGAGAGCGGTGAAGGCCTCGCCCTCGACCAGTCCCGCCTTGACGAGGTTGTCGCGGTTGCAGGCGTGCGTGACCAGGTGCGCATCCGTGAGCGCGCCCAGCGCCTGCGAATGCGACCACCCCACGAGGGGGACGCTCACCCAGTCCGGGTTGCACTGCTGGGCGATCAGCAGGACACGCATGCTCAGGAGCCGGCGGAGAAGGCCATCGGCGTTCCGGCGTCGAATCGCGCGCGGGCGGGCAGCGTCTGCAGGGGGCGGGCGCCGGCGGGATCGACCCAGGGCCAGGGCAGGCGGCCGAAGAACGCGGGCTTGCTCGCGAGGTACAGCGACGGAGGGAGGTCGTGGTTCGGGTTGCCGGGGTCCCAGGCCACGCGGCCCGTGACGTAGTCGAAGTTGCCGTGGCGGATGAGGGTGGAGAGGACCTGCTCGTCGCGCGGGGCCGCGGAGTCCTCCCCGGTGTAGCCGAGCTTCCACATGTACCCGTACTTGTCGTCGTCGAATCCACTGCGGCTGCCGAGGCCGGGCACCGCCTCGTAGACGAGCTCGGTCTGGGGCCGGATGGAGGCCTGGCCGGGCGCGCCGAGGACGTTGCCGGCGAAGGTGTACCAGAGCGACCACTTGGTGAGGCCGACGGCGCGGCGGTTGTACGCATCCTCGAGACCGAGGTTGTCCGCATTCCGGCGCCGGCCCGTGAAGTGGTTGCGGAAGACCGTGATGTCGATGGCGTTGCCCCAGTAGTCGTCGCTGTCGAAGTTGAAGCACTGGTTGCCCTCGAACAGCTCCATGTGCGACGTCGTCATGTGAGAGGCGTTGAGGCCCACCTCGACGAGGCCCGGGTATTCCGCGCCGTAGCCGTCGTCGAGGTAGTTGTAGGCGATGACGTTGCCGCCCCCCGTCGCGCGCATCACGATCATCTTGTTGCCGTTCCACACGACGTTGTTCTCGACGAGGTTGTCCGCCGATCCCATGTTCAGGCCCAGGAGATAGCCGTCGCCTCCCGGATTGGGGTTGTCGCTGGTGTGGACGTAGGAGTCACGGACCTCGCAGCGGAAGCAGCCCGCGAGGTTCACGCTCGTCCCCAGGCTGTGGGCGCTCTCGACTCCCTTGACCCAGCAATAGGCGCACACGAACAGGGCGATGTTTCCGCCACCGTCGCCGCCGCTGCCCCCTTCGAGGTACAGGTCCTCGACCCCTGACCAGCGCGTGGCGGGACGTACCCACCCCTCTCCGTAGCGGGAGAGCTGCGCCGAGAAGGCGGTCGCAAAGTCGATGTGGAGGGGAGTGGTGAAGGTGACCGCGGTGCCGTCGACCGAATCCACTTCCACCATCTGGGTGAGGGGACGGTCCATCCGCGTGAACCACCGGCGGGACGCGTCTCCCGGAGGCGATCGGTCGCCCCAGTGGGTCAGGCCCGGATCGGTGAGCTGATCGAGATAGACGATCTCCCCCACGGTCAACGGCGGGCTGGGTACGGCGCCCAGGCGCACCGTCCTCGAGCCCTTGATCCCGTTCGTGGCCAGGTCGGTCGAGGAGACGAACTTGGCCGTCGACCAGCGGTTCCCGAGGATGACGACGGGGAACGCGCGAGTCGCCTGGTCGATCTTGACCAGCCGAGTGCTCGTCCCCGAGCCCCGGAGCGTGATGCTCGAGCGCGTGATGGACAGACCCTCGCCCGAGATGTGGAAGTCCCCCGGCCCGAGCTTCACCACCTGGTTGTCCGGACAGACGTCGAGCGCGGCCTGGATGGCGGCGGTGTCGTCTCCCCCGCCGGGTACCAATGTTTGGCAGATGGCCGTCCGCCTCGGGATCCCGCCCGCCGCGTTGAGACCGGGGTTCCAGGTGGTGCGCCGCTCGGCGGGGACGATGCCGGTAAACCCCTTTGGGTAGCCGGACATTGTGCCGGCCGAGGTGGAAGTGGCCGTCGTGCCCCCGCAGCCGGACGCCGCGACGCAGAGGGCGAGCAGTACTCCAGGCGGCGCCAGCGATCGCATCCCGTCGACCGGCGTGCAGGAGTCGTTCCACGCGTCGACGCCACGCGGGCGCGGATCGTGCATCTCGCCGAGATGGTCTCGGGAACGCCCGGCCATGAGCCCACTCTCACGACGCATCGTCCTCGTCGCGCCCTGCCGGGACGAGGCCCGCTACATGCGCCGGACGCTCGATTCCCTCGGGCGCCAGACCCTCCCCCCCCTCCTGATCGTCGCCGTGGACGACGGCTCCACCGACCAGACGCCGCAGATCCTCGAGCAGTACCGGACGAGGCTCCCGAGCCTCCGGGTCGTGCGCCGCGAGGACCGCGGCGTCCGCGCCGTGGGTCCGGGAGTGATCGAGGCCTTCTACGCCGGCCTCGCCACCGTGGACCTCGACGAGTTCGATTACCTGTGCAAGATCGACCTCGACCTCGAGCTGCCCGACCGCTACTTCGAGATCCTCGTCGGACGCATGGAGGCGGACGCGCGCCTGGGGACCTGCTCCGGCAAGCCCTACTACCCGCACCCCACGACGGGCCGCCCGATCAGCGAAGGCACTGGCGACGAGACCTCGGCCGGCATGACCAAGCTGTACCGGGTCGAGTGCTTTCGGCAGATCGGCGGGTTCGTCCGCCAGGTGATGTGGGACGGTATCGACAACCACCGCTGCCGCATGCTCGGGTGGAAGGCGCGATCGTGGGACGACCCCGAGATCCGGTTCACCCACCTCCGGCCGATGGGCTCCAGCCAGAAGGGGATCCTCACCGGACGCATGCGCCACGGGTTCGGGCAGTTCTTCATGGGAACCGAGCCGGCCTACATGCTGGCCTCCGCGGTCCGGCGGATGGCCAGGCCGCCCTACGTCATCGGAGGCGCGGCCATGATGTGGGGCTACGTCAAGGCCGCCATCGACCACGCCCCGCGCTACGACGACGTCGCCTTCCGCGGCTTCCTGCGCCGCTACCAGCGCGCCGCCCTCCTGCGCGGCAAGCGCGCCGCCACCCGGGCGCTCGACGACTCCTGGCGGGACCGGGCGCGGGTGGAGGAGGCCAGGAGCCGCAAGGTCCCCATCGTGGACTTCGGCGAAGTGCCCGCCCATTGCGTCTCCCTCCCGGAGGCCCTGGACATCATCGCGGCGCGGGCGAAGAGCGGCGCGGGCGGCTTCGTCCTGACGCCCAACGTCGACCACATCTCGATCTCGAGGCGCGATCCGGAATTCGCGGCCGCGTACCGCCGCTGCTTCCTGTCCCTCGCCGACGGGATGCCGCTCGTCCTCCTCTCCCGCCTCCTGCGCCTGCCCCTGCGCCACAAGGTCAGCGGCAGCGATCTGTTCGAGCCGCTGATGGCCCGGTGCGCGCGCGAGGGCCTGCCCGTCTTCTTCGTGGGCGCCACCCCGGAGGCCTGTCGGGCGGCCACGCGGAGACTCCAGCGAGAGCATCCGACGATCCGGATCACGGGCTGCGATCCTTCGCGCTTCGACCTCGAGGGCAACCCTGCCCATGCCGCGGCCGTGCTGCGCCGAGCGCGCGACGGAGGGGCCCGGCTGATCGTCGTGTGCCTGCCCGCGCTCAAGCAGGTGATGCTGTCCCGCTTCGAAGACGAGTACCGCCCCGCGCTCGGAATCGGCGCGGGATCCGCGCTCTCGTTCTACGTGGGGGAGACCTCGCGGGCGCCCTTCTGGATTTCCCGCTGCGGCCTCGAATGGGTCCACCGCCTCCGGGAGGAGCCCCGGCGGTTGTGGCGCCGCTACCTCCTGGAACCGCTCTGGACGCTGCCCGTTTTCGCCCGCGTCGTCCTCGACCAGCTCGCGGGCGCGTCGCGCCCGCGCACCTGCGAGCGGGTCTTCGGAGACTCCAGGGCGTCCTAGACCTCTGCCACCTCGGCTCGCGGCGCGGAGTGTGATCGGGCCCACCCTAAGTCTTCTCACCCATATCCCCGGGCCCTCCCACCACCTATCTTCGGTCCACCGCGGAAGCCCCGACCGGCTTCCCGAGAGGCAAGGAGACCAACCATGTCCGGCCATCCCTCCGCCGGCGCATGTCGTCCGTCCTTCGTCCGGATCGCGATCGTGCTCGGCCTGCTCGGGTCCGCGCGGCCGGCCGGCGCCGACATCATCCCGCCCGACCGTCTCACCACGTGGAACCCGGGCCTCAATGCCGTGGGCGGCATCCCGTTCCGCACCACCGTCTACACGACGATCAACCCGAGCGGCGGCGACGACACCGCCGCCATCCAGAATGCGCTGGACAACTGTCCGGCCAACCAGGTGGTGAAGCTCGGCATCGGGACGTTCAGGATCTCCGGCTCGGGGCTGGAGATCCGGCGCTCGAACGTGACCCTGCGGGGCTCGGGCCCGAGCCGCACGAAGCTCGTGAAGACGGCGGGGACGAGCTTCCCCGTCATCATCATCGGCCAGCGCTGGTACAAGTGGACCCAGCCCGCGGCCTTCGCCAGCGACGCCCTGAAGGGGACGAGCAGCGTCACCCTCGCGAGCAATCCCGGCCTCTCCGTGGGCGAGATCGTCCACGTCGACGAGACCTACGACTCCTCCGTGATCTACTTCAACCCCACGCAGCAGAACGGGGACTACCAGGGATGGGGCGAGGGGCGGCAGGGGCCTCAGGCCCAATCGCGGCCGGTCGGGCAGGCGATGGAGATCGCGACGGTCAGCGGCAACGCCGTCACCTTCACGACCCCGTTCCACATCAGCTTCCGGACCTCGCACGCCGCGCACCTCGTCCGGATATCCAACGGGACCACGGTGGTGCCGGCGGTGAAGTGGAGCGGCATCGAGGACCTCTACGTCTCCCACGGCGAAGGTGCCGACGGCGGTGGCAACATCCGCATCTTCGCCACCGCCTACTGCTGGGCCCGGAACATCGAGAGCGACGCCAGCCAGGGGGCGAGCTTCGCTTTCGACGGCGCCTTTCGCTGTGAGCTCCGCGACTCCTATCTGCACAGCACCGTGAATCCCAATCCGGGCGGCGACGGTTACGGGATCGTCGTCGACACCTACGCCGCCGACAACCTGATCGAGAACAACATCTCCTGGAACTTCAACAAGGTGATGTCGATGCGGTCTTCCGGGGGCGGCAACGTCGTCGGATACAACTACATGGAGGACGGCTACGGCAGCGGATATCCCACCATCGTGGAGGTGGGCATGAACGCCTCGCACATGGCCGGCTCCCACTACGAGCTGTTCGAGGGCAACCAGGCCTTCAACTACGACAGCGACTCGTACTGGGGCAGCCAGATCTACATGACCGTCTTCCGGAACCACTTCACGACGCTCCGGCGCTCCCTGCCCGGCGTGCAGACGCCGCTCACGGACGCGCAGAACCGCCGCGGCATCGGGCTCACCGTCAACCAGTGGTGGCACAGCTTCGTGGCCAACGTGATCGGCTACCCGAACGGCTACTTGCAGTACCCCAACCCGTTCAGCCCGCTCGTTCAGGGCGCCGTCTTCCGATACGAGTGGCTGGGTGGGCCCTTCGGACCCGACATCGGCTACACGCCCATGTGGCAACTCGGGTACGACGGGTCCAACTGGTTCACCACCCAGGACGCGCTCGTGCAGGCCCGGACGCTGCGCGACGCCAACTACGACTACTTCACCAACACCGTGCGCTGGCACGGCATCGGCGGGACGGGGGCGGGAACGACCCCGAACCCGATCCCGACCGTGCCCGACTCGCTCTACCTGGCGGGCAAGCCTGCCTTCTTCGGCAGCAACCCCTGGCCCTGGGTGAACCCGCTCGGCGCGACCAAGCTCGCGACGCTCCCGGCGCGGGCCCGATTCGACGCGGGGACGCCGAACTTCGACGCCGCGCTCACCGTCACACGGACGGGCACGGGCAGCGGCACCGTGAGCTCGTCTCCGGCCGGCATCACCTGCGGGTCCATCTGCGGAACGACATTCACCCCGGGTACGGTCGTGACCCTGAGCGCAGCCGCGGCCACCGGCTCCACCTTCGCGGGCTGGGGCGGCGCCTGCTCCGGCACCGGCTCTTGCCTCCTGACGATCAACGCCCCGACCTCGGTCACGGCCGCGTTCACGCTCGACGCCGTCAATTACACGCTGACCGTCGGCAAGACGGGCGCGGGCCAGGGTACGGTCACCTCCTTGCCCACGGGGATCGACTGCGGAGCCGCCTGCAATGCTCCCTATTCCGCGGGCACGATGGTGACCCTCACCGCCGCCCCCGCGCCCGGATCGAGCTTCTCCGGCTGGAGCGGCGCCTGCTCCGGGACCGGCGCCTGCCAGGTCACGATGACGGCGGCGACGTCGGTCACCGCCGCCTTCGGCGTCGCGCCCCTGACCTACGCCCTCAGCGTGACCAAGGCCGGCACCGGGAACGGCAAGGTGACCTCCGCGCCGATCGGCATCGACTGCGGGATCGTCTGCGGGGCGAGCTACCTCGCGGGCACTCCGGTCTCCCTCACCGTCGCCCCGCGGGATGGATCGACGTTCGCGGGCTGGAGCGGCGCCTGCTCCGGGACCGGCTCCTGCCAGCTCACGATGAGCGGAGCCAGGTCCGTCACCGCCACCTTCAGCCTCGCCAAGCCCAAGCTCACGGTCGTGACCGTCGGCAGCGGCGCGGTCGCCTCGTGTCCGCCGGGTATCATCTGCGGTCCGGACTGCACGCAGAAATACCCGACCGGCACCGTGGTCACCCTCACCCCGGCCGCCGCCGCCGGCTCGACCTTCCTCGGTTGGAGCGGCGCCTGCTCCGGAAGCGGGGCCTGCCAGGTCACGATGAGCGCGGCGGCATCGGTCACCGCCACCTTCGGCCAGAGCGGCCTCGTCGCCGCCTGGGGCTTCAACGATGCCACGGGCACCACGGCCAGGGACGCCTCCGCGAACGCCAACACGGGAACCCTCGTGAACGGACCCACCTGGGCCACCGGCCACGACGGCGGCGCCCTCCAGTTCGACGGCGTCGACGACCGCGTGCGCGTCAACGACTCGGCCTCGCTCGACCTCACCGCCGCCGCCACCTTCGAGGCCTGGGTCTACCCCACGCTCCCGCTGGCCGGATGGCGCACCATCATGCAGAAGGAGGTGGACGCCTATTACCTCAGCGCTTCTGGCGGAGGCCCCGGCTCCGGAAGCCAGCCCACGAGCGGCGGCACCATTGGCGGCACCTGCTGTCCCTTCGTCGTGGGACCCTCGGTGCTTCCCGTGAATACCTGGACGCACGTGGCCGGCACCTACGACGGCACCATGCTGCGCTTCTACCTCAACGGCGCGCTGGCCGCGTCGCTGGCCGCCACCGGCGCCTACCAGGTCGACGCCAGCCCCCTCTGGATCGGAGGCAACGCCGTCTACGGCGAGCACTTCCAGGGCAAGCTCGACGACCTCCGGATCTACAACCGGGCCCTGAGCCAGGCCGAGATCCAGCAGGACATGGACACCGCCGTGCCCTAGACCGTCCTAGAGCCCGAAGGTGTAGGTCGCGCTGCCGACGGCGCTCTGCGACCAGCCGGCACGGACCGCGATCGCCCTCAGCGTCGTCGTCGGGACGATCAGGATCGTGCCGCCGTTGTACTGCGTCGAAGACATCGTCGGCGTGCTCCCGTTGGTGGTGTAGTAGATCGTCACCCCCGGGGTCGCGTCCTGGATGCTCACGAGCACGGGCAGAGCGTAGGTCCCGCCGGGCGGGTTGAAGGTCGGCGTCGCCGCCTGCAGGGTGTAGGTGGCGGAGGCCACGTCGCTGTTGACCATACCGCTCTTCGCCGCCAGCGCGCGCAGCGTCGTCGTCTGCGCGATCGAGATCGCGCCGGTGTACTGCGGCGAGGAGGTCGTGGGCGTGCTGCCGTCGGTCGTGTAGTAGATGGTGGCGCCGCTGGTCGCGTCGCTGATCGTGACGGTCTGCGTCGTGTTGTAGGTGCCGCCGGCCAGGCCGAGCGTAGGCGTGGCCACCTTGATCGTGTAGGTCGCGCTGGCCTCGGCGCTCGGGGCCATGCCGCTGGCCACCACAATGGCCCGCACCGTCCGCGTCTGGGTGACCGCCAAGGGCGCCGTGTACAGGGTCGACGAGGTCGTGGGCGCGCTGCCGTCGGTCGTGTAGTAGATGCTGGCGCCGGAGGTCCCGTCGGTGATGGTCACCACGACCGACGCGATGTAGGTCCCCGTCCCCGGACTCAGGACGGGGGTGGCCACCGGCTGCTGGATCGTGTACGTCGCGCTGGCCTCGGCGCTGTTGGCCATGCCGCTGGCCGCCGCCATGGCCCGGACCGTCCGCGTCTGTGTCACCGCGAAGGGACCCGTGTACAGCGTCGAAGACGTCGTGGGCGTGCTGCCGTCGGTCGTGTAGTAGATGCTGGCACCCGAGGTCCCGTCCGTGATCGTCACCGTCACCGACGTTACGTTGGTTCCCGTCCCCGGGCTCAGGACGGGCGTGGCCACCGGTGGCTGGATCGTGTAGGTCGCGCTCGCCACGCCGCTGTTGGCCATGCCGCCGGCCGCCGCCATGGC
>JBGPBV010000023.1:0-62107 GCA_041481445.1 Vicinamibacteria bacterium | reverse complement strand
GCCGCTCGTCCTCGCCCCGCGCTGGGCGGTCCTTCTCCTGTTCTCGCCGGAGTTCGAGGGCGTCACCGGATTCCTGGCCGTCCTGGTCGCGGGCCAGGCCTTGCGCGTCCTGGCCGGCGTCTTCCACGCCCTCCTGATCGGGTTGGGCGACGTCCGGACTTACGGCCTGCTGGTGGCCCTCGGCCAGCTCTCGTTCGGCGCGCTCGCCTACGCGTGGGGGCCGGCGGAAGGGCCGGCCGGAGTGGCGCGCGCGTTCCTCGTCTCGAACCTGGCCCTGTTCGCTCTCACCGCCGGCCGCGCGGGGTGGGTCCTGCGGCGCGGGGAGACCGCGGGGGCGACGGCGGCGGTGGAGGCGGCCTGACGGGCGCGCGATTGAACCTTGGATCGGGGAACGAGCCCCTGCCCGGCCACGTCAACGTGGACCGCCGGTCCGTGTCCGGCGTGGACGTGGTGGCGGACGTGATCGCTCTTCCGTTCGTGGACGGTGCGGCCGAGCTCGTGCGCGCCTCGTCGCTCCTCGAGCACTTCGCGGACCCCTACTCGGTCCTCGACGAGGTCCATCGCGTCCTGGGCGCGGACGGCCGGTTCGTCATGCGAGTGCCGTCCCTGTGGTCGTGGGCGGCCCACCTCGATCGCAGCCATGCCTTCCTGGCCGACCTCAAGCTCTGGCGCGAGATCCTGTCCGGCTACTTCGATCACGTGCGCGTGGACCCCGAAGGCGTCCGCTACCGCGACAGCCGCCTGCTGGCCGGGCTCTGCATCGTGGCCACGCGCGGACTGCGCCTCCTGGAGTTCGCCGACGCCTGGCGCTTCACCTGCGAGAAGAAGCGGGCGCGCCCCGTCCGCGCCTACCTGCCCTGGTGGCTCGAGGAGAAGTACGGCGCGGCGGCCGTCCGCTCAGCCTCGCGCTGACTTGGCCAGGCGCTCCATCAGCTCCGCCGCCTCCACGATCTCCTGCGGCGGCACCGGCGGCGGACCGCCCTGGCGCACCGCCCGATAGGCGGCCGCGATCAGCGTGCGCAGCCCCGGGAAGGCCGGCTCGCGGGCCAGCGCACGGCCGGCCAGGTTCAGCGCCGCCTGCGAGAGGCTCAGCGCGCCCCGGCGGAAGGGCGCGGCCGCCTTGGCGCCGCGCGTGAGCCCTCCCGCCTCCCAGACGTGGTGGCCGTGGAACAGGTCCACGCGCGCCGAGCGCTCGGTGCCGACCACCAGGAGCTCGTTCCGCGGGGGCCGGCCGCGCAGGCTGACGAAGAGGCTGAGCTGCGTGAGACCCGCGTGCGTGACCAGCGCGAGGTCGTCCGAGGTCAGGCCGTCGATGTGCCAGGTCATGGCCGAGATGGGGCCGACCAGGGCCCGGAAGAGGGCGACGAAGTGCGGGACGATTCCGATCAGGACCTCGCGGCGCTGCGGGGGGTCCAGGTCGTCTCCGCCCGCCGTGCACACCGCGCCCTCGATGCGGACGATCTCGCCCAGTCGGTCCCGCTGGGCCAGGACGCGCCCGAAGCCGTGCTGGAACGCGAACTGATGGACCGGGCAGAGCACGAGGCGCAGCTTGGTGGCCATGTCCACCAGCCGCCGCGCCTCCTCCGCCGTCCGCACCACCGGCTTCTCCACGATGGCGTGCCGGCCCGCGACCAGTGCGCGGTCGGCCAGCTCGGCGTGATCGCCGTCCGTGCAGACGTGCAGCACGGAGGCGGTCGTGGTGGCCAGGCACTCGTCGAGGTCCCGGAACGCGACCGCGCCCCTGAACCGGCGGGCCAGGGCCTCCGCCCGCGCTTCGTCGCGGTCGACGACGGCCACTACGCGCCCCCCCGCCGCCCGCGCGTACTCCGCGTGCCAGCGGCCCATGAGGCCGGCCCCCACCACCGCGACCTCCGGGCGGCCGCGCGTCACAGGCTCACCGTCTGCCGACGCCGGCTGGATTCATAGGCGGCCACCACCAGGGCCAGGCTGCGCCGATTGTCGTGGATTTCGCAGGGCGGTGTCTCGCCGCGCTCCCACGCCCCCAGGGCCGCCTCCAGCAGCCGGCGGGTGGCCGCCGCGAACAGGTCGAGCGGATCGGAGGCGATCTTGCGGAACCGCTCGCCGTGATAGAGCCGCGCCCGACCGCCGTAGGAGACGTCGAGGCCGAGGTACGGGCGCCGGCGCCCGCCTGCGATCCCGGCCACGAGCTCGACGCCGCCGCCCAGCCGCGTCTCGATGCACCCTGCCGTCCCGTCGAGGCGCAGGCGGAGATAGCGATGGCGGCCGCGGCAGAGGCGGTCGAGGGTGACCTGGGCCACGCGCTCGCCCGGGAAGTCGAGCCGGACGAGGTCGAGAAGGTCCCGTCCCTCCGTCCCCCGCGGGCGCGGCATGCAGGCGGTGACGGCGGCCGGTTCCTCCCCGAAGAAGTACCGGACGAGGTCGAGCACGTGGATCCCGAACTCCGCGCCCGTGCGCGCCTCCGCGTGCCCGCGCCAGCCCGCTTCCGTCTCCGGGGTGACGAGGAACGTCTGCTCGGCGGCCAGGAACACGAGCTCACCGAAGTCGGGCTGCCCGATCGCGCCGCGCGCCGCCTCGTGGATCCGCATGAACCGGTACTGCTGGTTGACCACGACGGAGCGGGAGGTCTCGCGGGACAGCGCACAGAGCGCGTCCGCCTCCTCGAGGCGGGAGGTCACCGGCTTCTCGCACAGGACGTGGCAGCCCGCGCGGAGGCCGAGGGCGGCCAGGGCGGCGTGGGTGTCGGGAGGCGTGAGCACCGCCAGCACGTCCGCGCGCACGCTCCCGAGCATCCGATCCACGGAGGAGAAGACGGGAAACGGCAGCGCGCCCTCCGTCACCGCGGGGTCGGCGCCGCCCACGACCTCCACCTCCGGCAGCCCGGCGTAGGCGGGCAGGTGGATCCGCCGCGCGGCCGCTCCCAGACCCGCCAGCGCGATCCGGACCTTCTTCACGAAGCGAGGAGGCTCCCCGCGATCGGACGGAGGGCGGTGCGCGCGGCACGCCCCAGGCGCCGGGCGCCGACGTAGGCGGCACCCCATCCCGTACCCAGGAGCCGGAAGGGCACGCGGGCGCGCAGGTAATAGGCGTCGAGGCGCGGCAGCCATTCGCGAGGGTCGCCCGGTCCCGCCGCCCGCAGCTCCGTCGAGCAGGCCCCGCGATAGTGGGCGGCCGCGATCCGGCGCGCGCGCGCGTCCGCGCGCCCGTCGGGATAGGCGAAGACGCGCACCGACCCGCCCGTCGCGTCCTCCAGGCGCCGCCGCGCCCCCGCGACTTCCTCCTCCACGGCGGCCTCCTCCAGGCGATCGAGCGGCGCGTGGGTGACCCCGTGGGCGCCGATCTCGAAGCCGGAAGCGGCGAGCGCGCGCAGGTCTGCCACCGACAGGAGCGGTAGTACGGGCACGCCGCGCCCCTGGGTGGGCCAGTCGTTGCGTCCACCGAGATGGCCCGCCACCACGAACACGGTCGCGCGGAAGCCGGCCTCCTCCAGCAGCGGGGCCGCGACCTCGCGCACGCTGGCGAAGCCGTCGTCGAAGGTGAGGGCGACGGTGCGGGCGGACAGCTCGCGTCCGCTCGCCCAGGCGTCGAGGACCTCCCCCAGGGCGACTCCGCGGAAGCCCCGTGCGCGCAGGCCGCGGACGTGGGCACGGAAGAGGTCGGGGGCCACCGAGATCACGGAGCCGCTCCTGTCGAGCGAGTGGTAGGTGAGGATCGGCACCCTCTCCCGCAACCGTCCCTCAGGCGCCCACGGCGACGTCGGTGGCGGCGGGGGCGCGAGGGGCCTCGTCCTGGGCGGAGGCGCCCTCGCCCGCGCCCAGCCCGCGCACGAGGCCGAGGTAGCGGCGCAGGTGGACCTCGCGTGACCAGCGCTCGCGGGCGGCGGCGCGGCCGCGCCGGCCGAGCGACGCGCGCAGGTCGGGGCTCGTCCGCAAGCGGTCCATGGCCTCCCGGCACTCCTCGATCGTCTCGAACGAGTATCCCCCTCCGCTCTCCTCGACCATCTCGGTCAGGGCCCCGATGCGGCGGACGATCACCGGCGTGCCGTGGCTCATTGCCTCCGCCGCGGCCAGGCCGAAGGTCTCGTAGCAGAGGGACGGGACGAGCAGGGCCACCGCGCGGCGGTAGAGGTCCCCCATCGTCGCGGGGTGAACGGCGCCCAGGAACCGTACGTGCGGCAAGGCGCGCGCCATCTCCTCCAGGCGGGCGCGGAAGGACCCGTCTCCCGCGATCAGGAGGTCGGCGTCGCGGCCGCGCGCGAACATGGCGATGAGGTCCTGCACGCCCTTGAGGCGCTCCAGGCGACCGGCATAGAGGAAGAACGGCCGGCCGGGCTCCCGGTGCGTGCCGGCGGGAAGGGGCTCCCGGATGGCGTCGGGCACGAAGTGGGCGAGCCGGACCATGGGCCGGTCGATGCCATCCGCGCGGTGGCGCTCCATCGCAAACCGCGACGGCATGAGCAGCTCGTCCACGTTCTCGAGCGCGCGGGCCAGGCGGTCGGTGTAGCGCCAGGCCTGGGGCAGGCGGTGGTGGGCGGCCAGGCAGGGCAGGCAGCGCCGCTCGGTGCAGGCGGCGCGGTCGAACGCGAACAGCACGTGCGTGGGGCAGACCAGCCAGTACTCGTGGGCGGTGTAGAGCTTGCGTGCGCGGCCGAGATGGAGCACGCCGGGGCCGCCGGCCAGGGACACGTTGTGGTAGTGGATGACGTCGTAGTCGCGCTCGAGGACGTCGCGGAGCTGCCGGGCGTAGGCGGCGGGGCCGCCGGCCTGGTGGCTCAGGGCCGCGAAGAGGCGGGGATGGCGCGTGGCGATCGGGTGGCGCCGCACGCGCGGATGGTCCTCGAACCCGAGGGCCGGCTCGCCCCGCGCCTGGAGCCGATAGGCGTCGACGGAGTGGACGACGTCGACGGTGTGCCCGTCCTCGGCCAGGGCCTGGGCCAGGCGGTGCACGAACACGCCGTCCCCGCCGAAGTGATGCGGCGGATAGAACGTGGTGACCATGCAGAAGCGGAGGCCGCGCTCAGGCATGCGCCGCCTCCTCGCAGACGCCGAGGGCGGCCCGCGCGGCCGCCTTCCAGGAGAACGCCCGGGCGCGCTCCAGGCCCTGCAGACGGAGCCGGCGGCGCAGCGCGCCGTCCCCGAGGACGCGCGTGAGGGCGGCGGCGATCTCGGAGGGAGCGAGGGGGTCGAAGTAGACGGCGGCCTCCGCCAGCACCTCGGGCAGCGAGCCACGGCGGCTGGCCACGACGGGCAGGCCGCAGGCCATGGCTTCCACCGCGGGGAGGCCGAACCCCTCGGCGAGGGATGGGAGGACGAGGACGGTGGCCGCGCTGTAGAGGGCCACCAGATCGGCGTCGGGGACCTCGCCCGTGAGGGTCACGCGGTCCTGGAGCGCCCGGCGCCGGACGTCCCGGCGTACCGCCCCGATCTCCGTGTGGAAGCCGGTGTCGTTGCCGACCAGCGCGAGGTGCCAGGGGCGGTCGGGACCCAGCCCCTCCAGCGCCTCCAGCAGGCGGCGGAGGTTCTTGTGCGGGCTGAGGCCCCCGACGTGAAGCAGGAGCGGCACGTCTTCGGGCAGCCCGTAGCGCCGCCGCACGCCGCGCACGGACTCGGGGTCGTCGACCGGCCGGAACTGATCTCCCGCCGCCTCTCCGATGACACGCACCCGGGAGGGGTCGCCGAAGCAGCGCACGATCTCGTCCCGCGCGTCGCCGGACACGGTGAGGATGAGGTCGGCCTGCCGGCGGGCCAGCCACGTCTTGACGTCCCAGAGCAGGCGCGGCCAGCGCCCGGGGAACACGAGCTCGCCGTAGCGCTCGGCGATGGCGTCGTGGAAGGTGATCACGGTGGGGACCCGGCGCAGCAGCGGGTAGAACGAGTACACGGCCGGAAAGAAGAAGACGTCGAAGGCGTGGCGGGCGGCCGCCCGCGAGAGACGAAAGAGGTCGGCGGGCGAGCGGGCGCCGCGGGCGGACGCGGCCCGCGTCGGGGCCTCGACGGTGGCCACGACCTCGACCTGCGCCCTCTCCGGCGGCACCCAATGGTCGGCGGTCGCCCGGTCCACGACGAGCGTCACCTCGTGTCCGCCCGCTTCCGCGACCATGTGGGCGATCAGCTCGCGCGTGAACCGCCCGAAGCCACGCCGGTTGGACCAGCAGCAGGCGTCGATGCCCAGCTTCAAGGCGCCACCCCGCGCGGCGCCGGGGTCAGGTGGCCCACGAGCTCGCCCGCGGACCAGGCGGCGAGCAGGCAGGCCAGGTGAGGAAGGGCGAGCACCACGCGGGGCAGCGTACCAGGACGACGTGCCAGGACGCGCCCGAAGATCCGGACCAGCATCGTGACCGGCACCAGGGGGGCGGCCAGGATGCGCGCGAGGCGCTCGGCCGCGCTCCACCGCCGCCGGCGATACGCGCCGAAGCGACGCCCGCCCGCGAAGAGGTGCCCGGCGGCGCGGCCCAGGGGGAAGCGCAGGTGGCTCCGGACGGTGGCCTCGGCGGCCACGCGAGGCCGATGGCCGGAGGCCCGGAGCGCGTCGTGCACCTCGTTGTCGTGGAAGCCCTGCTCCCACACCGGGCGGCAGGCCTGCAGGGCCGCGCGGGGATAGGCGGCGTTGACGGCGAGCAGGGCACGGGCGCCGTCGCGGACGGGCGGCATGAGCGCGCCGTACTCGACGAGGTAGAGGGCCCAGGCCCGGAGGGACGAGACCAGGCCGCTCTCCACCGCGCCTCCCGCGAAGTGCGGCTCGCCCGACTCCGCGCCCGCCCGCAGGGCGGACAGCCAGCCCGGCGGCACCACGCAGTGGTCCTCGAGGAGCGCCACCACGCCCCCGGACGCCTGCCGTAGCCCGAGCGCGCGGAGCTCGAACACGCTCGTCCCCGGCGGCGCGGCCACGAAGGCCGCCCACCCGTAGCGCCGGCGCAGGGTCTCCACCCGCGCCGGATCGAAGGCGCCGGCCACGACCACCTCCGCATCGCCGTGCGCGGGCTCCAGGCTGTCCAGGCAGGAACAGAGGGCCTCGTCTCCCGAGAACGAGGCCACCACCACGCTGGCCGCGCGGGGTCCACCGCCCGCGGGCGTCATTCGACGCGGCCGGGGCTGCGCCCGGCCCCGCCGAGCGCGCCCATGGCTTCGCCGGCCGCGCCGGTCACCGCCCCGGCGAGGAGCAGGGGCAGCGCGCGCAGGAGCGCGGGCAGGTGCCGGCGCTTGGAGGCGACCGTCCGCACCGTCCGGGCCACCAGCAGCGGGGGCAGGAGCGGCGTGGCCGCGGCGTAGGCCAGGCGCCTCCACCGGCTCCAGCCGGCGACGCGGTGGGCGGCGAAAGTGCGCGCGCAATGATGACGATGGGCCAGCAGCCGGACGATGCCCAGCCGCTTCTCGCTGCGCGCGGCCAGGCCGGGCGCGCTCTCGAAGCCCACCCCGGCCGCGGACAGGCGCGCGGCGAGGTCGCCGTCCCAGAGGGCCTCTCCCCCACGGGCGCCCACGCGATCGAGGGCCGACCGCGCGTACGCGCAGTTGCTGCCGGCCACGACGGCGATGGGGCCGGAGGCCATCGGCGGCATGAACGGCGCGTACTCGGAGAGGAAGAAGGCCCATTCGGCCGCGCCTCCGATCCGGCCGCTGTCGATCGGCCCGCCGATCGCCTCGCGCCCGGCACGCTGGGCCTCCCCGATCGTGCGCAGCCAGGCACGGCCCGGCCGGAGGTGCTCGCCGAGGACGGCGATCATGCGCCCGCGGGCTTCGGCTACGCCGCGTCCGCGCATCTCCGGCAGCGGCGCCCGCGCGGGCATCGCGATCAACCGCACGGCGGGGAAGCGGTCGCGGATGGCCGCCCGCGCCGCCTCTCCCGCGCGGTCCACCACGACCACTTCCGCGCCCGCTCCGTCGTCCTGGTCGGCCAGGGCGGCCAGGCAGTCGAGGACGGACGAGGTCCCGCTCACCGACGGCACCACCACCGAGACGGTCGGCTCGACGGCCGCGCTCAGGGGCCTTCCCCGCCCCGCCGCGCCATCACGAGCCGCGCTCCCTGCGGGTGGACGATGAGCCCGCCGCGGGACTGGACGCGGGCACACGCGGCCAGGAACCGCGCGCGCACCCTCTCGCGCGCCTCCGCGGCGGCCCCGGCCAGCCAGGTCCGGGCGGGCGTGGAGAAGGCCGTGGCCAGGTCCCAGCCTTCCTCGGGCGAGTCGACGACCGCGTCGTGGCCTACCCATGTGGTGCTCACGTCCACGAACCCCGCGGCCCGGACCAGTGACGTCAGGAGTCGGGGGGGGACGTGCGGTGCTTGGTCCAGCCCGGCCCCCTCCGCGCCCAGAAGCCGCTCGAGATCGTCGGGCACCACCAGGCAACGGCCGCGCCATCGCGCGATCCGCAAGGGCACGCGCCGGACGTGATGGCGAAGACCCGCGACCGAGCCGAGCGGCGCGCGGCTCCCCTGCCCCAGGACGAGCCGGCCGCCGGGGCGCAGGACGCGGTGCATCTCGCGCACGGCCGCCGCCGGGTCGCCCAGGTGCGCGATCGCATAGAGGGAAAGGGCGGCGTCGAAGGAGCCGTCCGGCAGGGCCAGCGCTTCCGCGGCCATGCCCCGGAAGGACACGACGGCCAGCCCCTCGGCGGCCGCGCAGGCCTGGGCGAGCATGCCCCCCGAGACGTCCACCCCGAGGACGCGGCCGGACGCGCCCACGACGCGGGCGGCTTCGAGCGCGACGTTCCCGGGGCCGGTGCCGACGTCGAGCACCCGCGCGCCCGGGCGGAGGCCGGCCCGCGCGACCAGCGCCGCCGCCGGCTCCCTCGAGTAGCGCCGGGCCAGGCGCGCGTAGCGCGCGGCCACGGCGTCGTAGCCGGCGGCGTCCGCGAGCGGCGGCGCGAGCGCCGGCGCGGGCGGCATGCTCAGCGGACCGGAGAGGGCGGAGCCACCGCCTCCTCGCGGGGCCGGCGCGGCCGGCCCCGGCTTGCCAGGTGCAGCACGAGCCCGAGGCCGAACCCGACGGCGCTGTAGAGGTAATAGAAGACGTGCATCGGGACGGCCAGCAGGAGGAACCGCGCGCCGCGGCGCCGGGCGAAGAACGCATAGAGGCCGCGGTTGAGGAGGCCGATCCCGGCCAGCGCGGCCGCGGCCACGGCGAGGGCAGCCGGCCAGCGCACCGCGGCCAGCATCGACCCCGCCAGCACGTAGGCGAGCAGCGCGCTCACGCGCTGTCCGGCGCGCAGGTTGAGGTCGTCCGGCAGGTGACCGTCCGCGAGGACGAGGCGCGTCCACGGGATCGCGCGATCGGCCACGTCCGAGACGAGGAGAGACCGGAGGGTCCAGGCCTTGAGGTGGGTGGCCTGGATCTCCGGCCGGAGCGCCACCCGGCGGCCGGCGCGGGTGAGGCGGACACCCAGCTCGATGTCCTCGATGCTCGGCCGCGGGTAGGCGGAGGCGGCGAAGCCGCCCACGGCCAAAAACGCCTCGCGCCGGATGGCCCCGCAGCCCGCCCAGAACGTGCCCGCCTGCGCGCGACCGGTCTGGTGGACGTAGTGGTGGAGCAGGTTCTTGTACTGGGACACCGCGCCCGGCGCGGAGGGGCTCGCGTCGTAGGAGCCGAAGAGGGCGTCGATCGTGGGATCCTCGTCGAGCACGGCCGCGGCCCGGGCGAGCGTCTCGGCGTGCACGCGCACGTCGGCGTCCACGAAGACGAGGTAGCGGCCGCGGGCGAGGGCGGCGCCGCGGTTGCGGGCGGCGGCGGGACCCGAGCGGACGGGCAGGCGTACGACCTCCGCCCCCATCTGCTCCGCGACCCGCGCGCTCTCGTCCGTCGAGGCGTCGTCCACCACGATCACCTCGCGGCTGGCGAGGGTGGAGGCGCGGAGGGCGTCGAGGCAGACGGCCAGCCGGGCCGCGTCGTTGCGGACGGGGACCACCACCGAGACCGCCGGGGTCACGCCGGCCCTCCGCCCGCCTCGCGGCGCTGGGCGATCCAGTTGTAGAGGGCGGCCCCGCAGAAGAAGACGGCGAAGCCGGTGACGGAGCCGTAGGCGAGGCCGACCAGGCTGCCCATCGGCGTCACGCGGTACCCGATGAAGAACTGCCCGAGCAGCGCGAGGTGCGGCCCCACGGGGTGGCCGCCCTTGACGACGAGCCAGAGGGTGGCCAGGCAGAGGCCGGCGCCGGCCAGCGCTCCCGCCACCAGGCCGGACGCGAGCGCGCTGAGCCGGCGGACGCGGATGCGGACGGCGGTCTCCGGATCGGGCTGGTCACGCACCGTCCCGCGGCTTACTCGAGCAGCCGGGCCAGGCCGCGCAGGTCGCGCTGCCGCCGGGCCAGGGCGAGGAAGAGGGCGGTCTGGAGGTTCCGGATGCGCGCGAACGCCCAGCCGCCCAGGAATCCGAGGGCCCCGCCGTAGAAGAGCCCGACGAGGCTGCCCGCGCCGCTCACGCGGTAACCGGGGAAGTACTCGGCGAGCAGGCCGAGGGTCGGGCCGACCACCGGGCCGCCCTTCATCACGAGCACGAGGGTGGCCAGGGCGATCAGCGCTCCCGACATCGCCCCGGACGAGAGGCCCATCGCCACCGGGTCGAAGCGCTCGAGCAGCTCCGTCACCGCCGCCGTCTCCGGGCCGGTGCGCACCTCCTCGTGGTACTCGGCGTCCGTGTTGACGCTCCACAGGTCGTGGCTCTCGTCGAAGAGCATGTTGCCGACCGCGGACATCGCGGTGAGCATCGAGTGGTCCTGGTTGTTGTAGCGGTGGAGCCCGTTGCGCCCCACCGTGCGGCAGTTCTCCAGGCCGTCCATGAACCCGCGCAGGACGCCCAGGTGGCCGGCGTACACCGAGTCGTACACCGGGTAGGCGTTGGGGACGCGGAAGACGCACCCGTCCTCCACGTCCGCCGCCTGCGCCAGCCCGATCTTCTCCAGCTCCTCCCGGCCGCGCTGGACGAGCACGGCGTCGGGCAGGGTCCAGAACGCGTCTCCCTCGTCGCAGAAGTACTCGAGGCCCAGGCTGGTGCGGCTCGGATCGGGCACCATCTCCGGGCTCCAGTTCTTGAAGTTCTGGATGCGCGCGACCTTCACCCCCTCGTCGTGGACGTAGATCCAGTTGTCGGGGAACAGGTGGGGCCGGTTCACGATGAGGCACACCGTGAGCAGGTCGCGGTAGCGCAGGCGGCGCGCCGCCTCCAGCACCTCCGGCGGCGGCGGCGGATCGAGCCGCCGCACGAACTGCGTCACCGGCATGCTCGTGATGAAGTCGGTGCCTTCGATCGTCTCCAGGCCGCCGCCGCGCCGCACCTCCAGGCGCACGATGCGCGTCCCCTCGCGGACGATGCGGGTCACGTCGCTGTCGAGGCGCACGACGCCCCCGCGCGCCTCCACGTCGCGGGCGGCGGCGCGCCACATCATCCCCGGGCCGCGGCGCGGGTAGTGGAACTCCTCGATGAGGCTGGTGATCGTCTGGCGGGGCGGGACCAGGAAGCTCACCAGGATCGACCGGAGGGAGAGGTTCTTGATCCGCTGCGCCGCCCACTCCGCGCGCAGCTCGGAGCAGGACAGCCCCCAGACCTTCTCGGTGTAGGCCTTGAAGAAGGTCTCGAAGAGCCGCCGGCCGAAGCGGTTGGTCACCCACTGCTCGAAGGTCTCCTCCCGCCGATGCGGGAAGGCCTGCCAGCGGAGGTAGCTGAGCACGATGCGCAGCGCCTCGAGCGGGCCCAGCCTCAGGAGGGCTTCGACCGGCTTGAGCGGGTAGTGGAAGAAGCGGCCGCGGTAGTAGATCCGCGACAGCCGCGGCCGGCGCAGGAAGTCGCCCGGCAGCAGCTCCTCCCACAGCCGGTGGACGTCGGCGCGCTTCGTGAAGAAGCGGTGCCCGCCCATGTCGAAGTGGAAGCCCTTGTACTCCTCGGTGCGCGCGATGCCGCCGACCGCCTGCGTCCGCTCGACCACGGTGACGGGGACGCCGAAGCGGGTGAGCTGGAGCGCGGCAGTGAGGCCGGCGGGCCCGCCGCCGACGACTACGAACGATCGGTCAGACACTCCCGACCGCGGACGGAACCGGGGACGGCGCGGCGGCGTCAGCGAAGAAGGAAGGGCCGAAGGAGGCGGATGCGGCGCAGCGACGGGCGTCGGACTGCGGTTGGATCAACGACGACAGGTTACGCTCCGGCTCCGGTTGGTGTCAACGATTTTCGATGCGGACCACCCTGTGCACCCCGCTGCGGATAATCGGTACGGATGGCCACGGACGGCGCGCGCGGCCGATGGTTCGGTGTGTCCGGGCTCCTCCTGCTGTCCACGGTGCTGCGCCTGCATCGTCTCGGGAGCCAGCTCTGGCTCGACGAGATCGACGCCGTGCTCGAGAGCATCCGCCGGCCGGCGGCGGAGATCGTCACGCGCTGGCCGGCGAGCACGAGCCACGTCCTCTACGACCTCTGCGCCCACGGGCTCGTGCGCGGGCTCGGTGAGAGCGCGCTCGTGGTGCGCCTGCCCGCGGCCCTGTTCGGGGTCGCCGGCGTGGGGGCGCTGTACGCGTTCGCCGACGCCGCTCTCGGACACCGCGTGGCCCTCGCCGCCGGCGCGCTGCTCGCCGTCTCGTACCACGACGTCTTCTATTCCCAGAACGCGCGCGGCTACACGACGCTCCTGTTCTTCGCGCTCCTCGCCTCCTGGGCGATCCTCCGGCTCCGGTCGGCGGGAGCGGGACGAGGCGTCCGGCTCGGCTACGCCCTGAGCGGGGCCCTCGCTGCCTATGCGGTCGTGCTCGGCCTGTTCGTCGTCGCCGGGCATGCCCTCCTCCTCGGCGCCGGGGTGGGCGTCGGCGCCATCCGGCGGCGGACGTCCGGGCTGGACCTGCGCCCGTATGCGGCCTCGGTGGCGATGGCGACCGTGCTCATCGCGGTGCTGTACGCGCCGTTTGCACGGCCCCTTCTCCGCTTCGCCGTCCACCAGGCCCAGGTGCCCGCCGACGCGCCGGCGGCCGCGTCCGATCCGTCCGCCGCGCGCACGGGACGGCTCGCGCGACTGGGCGTCGCCGCCGATGCCGTGGAAGGACTGGCCCGGGGCTTCGGCGGAGCCGGGGCCCTGGCGGCGGTGGCGCTGGTGTCGGCGATCGGGGCGGCGGCCTGGGCCCGCCGGGACGCGCTGAGCCTGGCCGTGCTCGTCGCGCCCGTCGGCCTGGAGCTCGCCGCGCTCCTGGCCGCCGACGTGCCCCTGAGCCCGCGCTACTTCGCGCTCGCGCTCCCCCCGCTCGTCCTCGCTCTGGGCGCGGGGCTGGTGACGGTGGCCGACCGCGTCACGCGGGCCTGGCCGCCCGTCCCGTCGCGATGGGCCGCGGACGCGCTGATCGCGACGTCGGTGCTGGCGGCGGCACTGCCCCTCGCCACCTACTACCGCGTGCCCAAGCAGGACTTCCTGGGGGCGATGGCCGGCGTGGCGAGCCGGGCCCGCGAGGGCGACGGGAAGATCGCCGTGCACTACGCCGCGCGCGGCCTGTGCCGGTACTACCACGCGGGGTTCCAGGACGTGCAGGCCCTCGCCGACCTCGAGAGCCAGGAGCGGATGGGCCGGCGACTGCTGCTCGTCACCACCCTCGAGCGCTTCCTGGCCGCGGAAGCGCCCGCGCTGCACGCGCACATCCAATCGTCCTATCGGCGCGTCCAGGTCCTGCCCGCCACCGTGGGCGGGGCCGAGATGAACATCTATGAGCGCACGCAAGCGCGCTTCTGAGGCGCGACCCGCCCCGGGGCCGTGGCTCGAGGACCGGAGGTGGCTCGCCGTGGGCGTGGCCCTCCTGACCGCGCTCGCATACGTCAACGCGGCGCCCGACGCGCTCGTGTACGACGACAACACGGTCATCGCGCAGAACCCGGCCCTCGGCGGCGTGGGCCAGATCCCCCGCCTCTTCGGCGAGACGGCGCGCGAGGGCGTGTCCGGCCAGCGCCGGCTCTACCGCCCGGTGGCCATGGCGACGCTGGCCGTCGACCGGAGCCTCTACGGCGGCAGCCCCCGCGGGTATCACGTCACGAGCATCGCCCTGCACGTCGCCACGACCGTCATGCTGTTCTGGCTGCTGTGCGCGCTGGGGGCGGGAGGGCCGGGGGCCGCGCTGGCCGCCCTCGTGTTCGGCGTGCATCCCATCCACACGGAAGCGGTCGACGTCGCCTTCAACCGATCGGAGGTCCTGGCCTGTCTGGGCGTGGTCGGCGCCCTCGCCTGGCTGTGGCGCTGGGTGGAGCGCGACCACGTGAAGGCCTGGGCGGGAGTGGCCGGGATCTTCCTCCTCGCCCTGCTCAGCCGCGAGAGCGCGGTGTCGCTGCCCGTCATCGTCGTCTTCGCCCTGATCCTGATGAGGCCGAGGGCGCTGCGGCCGGACGGGGTCACGCGCGCCCGGGCCTGGCTGGTGCCGCTGGCCGCGCTCGTCCTGCCGCTGGTCCTCTATCTGGCGATGCGGCAAGCGGTGATCGGAGAGCCGGGGGGCGGGGTCCTCCGCTCGATCGGGCGCGAGGGCATCGGCGGCGCGCATGCGCCGTGGCACCGGCTCAGCCTGGTGGCGGCGACGGTACGGGACTACTGGCGGATGATGGTCTGGCCCTGGCCACTGCGGGCTTCCCACGAGGACTACGTCCTCCATGGCCTGACCGGGGCGATCGCGCTCCACGTGACGCTCGCCGCCGTCGCTCTGGCATGCTGGCGGCGGGTCCCTGCGCTCGCGTTCGGGATCGGTTTCTTCTACGTCGCCCTCCTGCCTTCGACGAAGCTGCTGGCCGACCCCGCCCTGCTCGCCGAGCGCTTCGTCTATCTCCCGTCCGCCGGGCTCGCCGTCCCGCTCGCTCTGGGACTGGCCGTGTTGATCCGCAGGGTCGGCGCGCCTCCGGTGATGGGCGCGACGCTCGCGCTGGCCGCCTGCCTGGCCGCCGTCACCCTCGACCGCAACCGCGACTGGCACGGCCGGCAGGCCCTCTGGGAGGCGGAGTTCCGGTCCGGACCGAACGACTGGAAGGTGCTCCTCAACCTCTCGCAGGTGCGGCTCTGGCAACACCGCTTCGAGGAGGCGATCGTGCTGTGTGACCGCGGGGCGAAGCTCGCACCCGTGCCGTCGGCGTTCGACACCAACCGCGGCCTGGCCCTGGCTTCGCTCGGCCGCTACGCGGAGGCCGAGAAGTCGATGGCGGCGGCGACCCGGTCGGGCGACGCGGCCGCCTACGCGAACCTGGCCCGTCTCTACGTCAACATGCAGCGCGCGCCAAAGGCGGAGGAGGCCTACGCGGAGGCGATCGCGCGCGAGGCCGATCCCGCGGGGCGGCGCGCCCTGGAAGGGGAACGTCTCTTCTATTGTCGCGGGGACGCCGCGGGGGCCTGGCAGGCCTTCCAGGCGGCGCTGGTCCTGCGCCCCGATCTGCCCGCCGCGCAGATGGGCCTGCGCGCGATGCAGTCGAGCTCGGCGACGTCACGCTGAGAGCCGTCTGGGGGATGCGGGGCCGAGACCGCGCCCGACATCCCCCAGCTCACGACGACGTCGTCAGAAGCCGACCCAGACTCCGAAATGCGGCCCGCCGACCTGGATGCCGAACATCGGCGCGTACCCCCGGTACCGGTAGGTGGGCACGAAGACGCGTGGCCCGTGGTACGGGGAATAGCCGCCGCCGTAGCCGTAGTCGGCGTAGTACGGGTCGTAGTACCCGCCGTAGTAGTAGGCGCTGTTGTAGTAGTACGGGTACGAGCGGTACCGATACCCATACGAGCCGTACCTGTAGGGCGTCGAGTACCGGTAGCCGTATCGGTACGGCGAAGAGTACCGATAGTAGGACCCGCGTTGGACGGCGTACGAACTGTAGCCGTGCGACGAGCCGCGCGAATGGTAGCCGTGCGACCCGCCGTACGAACCGTAGCCCCGCCCGCCTTGGCCGTCGCGCCCGGAATGGCCTTGCGCCAGCGCCGCGACCGGCGCCAGCGCCAGCACGCCCAGGCTCAACGCCGCCGCGCTGGCGAGCACCCGCAGCCTCATGGGGACACCTCCTGCATGGCGTTTCGCTCCGCCCGCCCCGGAAGCAATCCGCATTCCAAGGGGCCAACGTTGCCGGTCCAGCAGGTTACGGACCGAAGCGGCACGGCGGCGACCGCACGGACGGACGGCGGTGTCACCGGGCCAGTCCAGTGTCTCACCATCACCGAGGGGAATCCAGGACGGTCATTCCACCCAGACCTTCACCGTCGCTTCGTCGTCTTCGATCTCCACGAGCTCCTGCCCCGCCTCCAGGCTGCGCAGCACCTCCGAGAGCCGGATGTCGTGGCACCGCTCGCGCTCCCCCGCGTGGTGGCAGCCGATGTCGACGGTCTCGTCGCCCAGGGCCCGCACGAGGGACAGGGGCAGGTTGATCGTCACCTTGCGGCGGCCGCTCGCCTTGTCCACGACCCGCACCTTGAACCATTGCGGCTCGCGCCCCGGGCGCGGCGCCGGCCGCGCCTCCGGAGCGGACCGCGCGGGCGGCGGCACTGCCTCCGCCTGCGCGACCACCGAAGGCTCCGTCTTCGGCGCCCGGCTCGCGGCGGGCACCGGGCTCGCCACCGCCCTCTTGACCACCGCCAGGTCGTCCTCCGCGCCCGCACCGGCGCTCGCGCCCGCGGATCCCGCGAGCAGCGACAGACCCAGGGCGGCCGCGAAGGCCGTCGTCTTCCTCATCGCTCCTCCTCTCACTCCTCGGTCCAGATCTCGATGCGCTCGCCCTCGTCGCCCTCGATCGAGATGATCTGGGACGGGCCCATCTTGCGGAGCTGCGCCCAGAACGATTCCGCGTCGTAGCCCTTGTGCCGGAGGTCGTCCTTGAGCTCGTCGGGAAGGCTCTTGAACACCATCTCCGCCAGCGCCAGGGGCACGTTGATGGAGACCTTCGGCCGCGCTCCGCCCTTCTCGGTGACGCGGACGTGGACCCAGCGCGCCTCGTGACCGGGGGCGGCCGGCGGAGCGGCCGCGCGGGGCGGGGCCGGCGCCGCCTTCGGGGCCTCGAGCGCCGAGGGGTCCAGCCGCAGCAGCTTGATCTTGGTGCGGTCCACCAGGTCGGGGTCCTTCTCCGCGTCGATGATCTGGCGCAGCACGGGCACGGCCAGGCGCGCCATGTCCGGACCCAGGTCCGCCATCTGCAGCGCCGCGTAGTAGCGGACGGTCTTGCTCGGATCGGAGAGGGCCTGGCGCAGGACCTGGACGTGCGCCTTGTTGCCGGCCGCATAGAGCTTGGCGGCCAGGCCGACGCGGCCGGTGCGCGCCTCCTCCGCCAACGCGCGGTCGCGCGGGGAGGCGGCGAGGAACGCGTCGTACTCCTTGAGCGCGCGCTCGTTCTCGCCGAGGTTCTCGCTGCAGCGCGCGACCCAGTAGCCGGCGGCCTCCGCCTCCGCCCCCGTGGAGGCGGCGCGGACGGCCTCCCAGGCCTGGCGGGCCTCCGCGTACTTGCGGTCGAAGAAGAGCGCCTTCGCCGTGCGTGCGCGCTCCGGATCGGGCTGGGCGCGCACCGCCGGAACGCTCCCCGCGAGCACGAGGGCCGCCATCACGCAAGCCCCGGCGGTCCCGGCCCGGCGAGGCACCCTGGTCATCCCTGCAGCTCCCGTGTCACGAGGTCGATCTTCATGAGGAGGCGGCGCCGCGCGATCTCGCCGCGGATCGCCTCCAGGTCCTGGGGCCGCGCGCAGGGATCGAGGGCGGCCACCTCGCGCAGCATCTCCTCCACGTCGTCGAGGACGCCGCGCGCGGCCACCGTGGCCGACCCGTCCATCTCGACGGAGAGCCGGCGGCGGGCCAGCAGCTCCCGGCTCCGTTCCGCCTCCGCCGACACCTCGACCGCGTCGCGGCGCCGCGTGCAGCGCTGGGGCGCGGCCGCCACCGTGACCAGCACGTCCTGCGCGTCGCTCAGGTAGCGCGCGGCCCGCTCGCGCTCCAGCGTCCGCTCCAGCCGCTGGAGGGCGTCGGGCGGCACGGTGGCCGCGATCCGCGGCGAGGCGGACGGGCGGCCGGCGGGAGCCGAGCGCAGGACCGATCGCGCGAGCAGCGCCCCCAGCGCGACCACTGCCAGGGCCCCCGCCAGCACGGGGATCGGCCGCCAGGCCGGCCGCCGCGGCCGCGCCTCGTCGATCCGCGCATTCACACGCGCGATGAGAGCGCCCAGCGGGATCGGCGGCTCCGCCGACCGCAGCGGGTCAGAGCCGATCAGGTCGAGGGCGGCCCGCGTCTCCGCGAAAGCGCGCCCGCACTCCGGGCATCCGTCCAGGTGGGCGCGGGTGGTCTCCGCCTCCGCCGCGTCGAGCACCCCCGCCGCCAGGAGCGCCGTCCGCCGGCGCCACCGGCCGTGCAGCAGCCTCACGCGCGCACCCCCGCCAGCCGCTGGCGCAGGCGCATGACCGCGCGGTGCAGCGCGCTCTTCACCGTGCCCAGGTTCATGTCCATGGCCTGCGCGATCTCCTCGAGGGAGAGCTCCTCGTAGTGACGGAGCACGAAGACGGCGCGCTGCCGCTCGGGGAGGCCCCGCAGCGCAACCCCGATCCGCTCCGTGATCTCGCGGCCCATGGCCCTCCGCTCCGGGGAGGGATCGTCCACGGCCAGGGGCCGCGGCATCCCGTCGTCGGCGTCGAGCGGCTCCTCCGCCGCCCGCCGCCGCCGCCGCCGCCGGTAGCTGTCGATGGACTGGTTCACCGCGATGCGGGTGAGCCAGGGCGCGACCTCGGCCGCGCCGTCCCAGCGCGGCGCATGCACGAAGGCCTTCACGAACGCCTCCTGCACGGCGTCGAGGGCGTCATCGGGATCCCGCAGGTAGCACAGCGCAATCCGATACAGCCGGCGGTGGTGCCGCTCCATCAGCGGGGCCAGGGCCTCGCGGTCGCCTTTGGCCAGCCGCCCCATCAGCTCGCGGTCCGACGGCTCCGTCATGGACCGGCCATTGGACCATGGCGCCACCCCTCACCGCAGCCAGACGAGGACCTGGCTCCCGTCGTCGTCCTCCACCGCCGCGATCAGGCCGCGCCCGGCGGCGGCGACGTCCTTGAGCCGGATATGGCGGGCGAAGTCTGCCCCGAGGCCACGCTCGAGCGCGCGACCCGCCTGATCGTCCCGGCGGAGCTGCCCTTCGAACTTGCTGGCCAGCCAGATGGGCACGCTGACACGTACCAGTTGCCCCTCGTCCGCGTCGAAGACGAGGACGTTCAGGCGGTGGGCGCGTCCCGGCTGGGCGCCGAGACGCTCGGCCTCGGCGCGGGCCGAGAAGAGGGCCGCCGTGGGGTCCGCGACGTGCCGAACCGAGACACAGGCGGTCCCGGACACGCCCAGGAGCGCCGTCACGACCGCGGCCAGACCCCGCCTCATGACACCTCCGCCTTGCACTCGTCTCGTTAACGCTCGAGCCGGCGAAGAGGTTCCTCCCCCGGCCGGGGTTTGTGGGAGAACCGGCGCCGGGCCTATCATGGGAACTCCGAAGCTACTGAAGGAGCGACGCTTGGAGCCACGCCGGGACCCCATGCTGGATTTCGCGGTCAAGGACACCTGGCGGATCTTCCGCATCATGGGGGAGTTCGTGGAGGGTTTCGAGACCCTGTCGCACGTCAAGGGGGTCGCCATCTTCGGTTCCGCCCGGAGCGCGCCCGGCAGCGTCGACTACCGGCGGGCAGAGGAGATGGGACGGGCCCTGGCCCGGGCCGGCTACGCGGTCATCACCGGGGGCGGCCCCGGCGACATGGAGGCCGCGAACAAGGGGGCGATCGAGGCGGGGGGCGAGTCCGTCGGCCTCGCCATCGAGCTGCCGTACGAGCTCAAGCCCAACCCCTACCTCACGCGCACGCTGTCCTTCCGCTACTTCTTCGTGCGGAAGGTCATGTTCGTGAAGTACAGCCAGGCGTTCGTGATCATGCCCGGCGGGTTCGGCACCCTCGACGAGCTGTTCGAGGCGGTCACGCTCATCCAGACGCGCAAGGTCAAGCCCTTCCCCGTCATCCTGGCCGGGGAGCACGAGTACTGGGACGGGCTCGTCAAGTGGATCGAGGACACGGTGGTGCGGCGGGGCAAGGTGCGCGGCGCCGAGGTCGGGATCCTGCAGAGGGCGCGCACGCCGGCCGACGTCCTGCGCATCCTCAAGCGCCAGGCTCGCCAGGCCCCCAGGGACCGCACGGGGCGCGGCCGCGCCGGCAAGGAGATACCGTAAGCCATGCCCAGGGCCTACCCCGCGACCCTCATACCCGGCGACGGCATCGGTCCCGAAGTCGCCGCCGCCGCCGTCCGCGTGCTCTCCGCCACCGGCATCGACTTCCAGTGGGAGACGGTGATGGCGGGAGCGGAAGCGGCCGGCCGCGAAGGCACCCCGCTGCCGGAGAGCGTGCTCGAGTCGATCCGCCGCAACCGGATCGCGCTGAAGGGCCCGACCGCCACCGCCATCGGCACCGGGCACCGCTCCGTGAACGTGGCCCTGCGCAAGACCCTCGACCTCTACGCGAACCTCCGCCCCGTGCAGACCCTGCCCGGGGTGAAGAGCCGCTACGACGGCGTGGACCTGATCGTCGTCCGCGAGAACACCGAGGACCTCTACAGCGGCCTCGAGCACGTCGTGGTGCCGGGGGTGGTGGAGTCGATCAAGATCATCACCGAGAAGGCCTCGACGCGCATCGCGCGGTACGCCTTCGAGTACGCGCGCACGCACGGGCGCAAGCGCGTGACCTCCGTGCACAAGGCCAACATCATGAAGCTCTCGGACGGCCTGTTCCTGGACTGCTGCCGGGCGGTGGCCGCCGCCTACCCGGAGGTCAAGTACGACGAGATGATCGTGGACAACACGTGCATGCAGCTCGTGCTCGACCCCACGCGCTTCGACATGCTGCTCCTGGAGAACCTCTACGGCGACATCGTGTCCGACCTCTGCGCCGGCTTCATCGGCGGGCTGGGGATGGCCCCGGGCGCGAACATCGGGGAGACCGCGGCCGTCTTCGAGGCCGTGCACGGCACCGCCCCCGACATCGCCGGGAAGAACAAGGCGAACCCGATGGCGCTGATCCTCTCCGGAGCGATGATGCTCGACCACCTCTCCGAGCACGAGGCGGCCGATCGCGTGCGCGCGGCCGTACACGCGGTCCTGCGCGAGGGGAAGAAGCTCACCGGCGACCTCGGCGGCACCGCCGGCACCACCGAGATCGCGGAGGCGATCGCCACCCGCGTCTGAGCGGGCCGCCGGCGGCTCGCGCCGCCGTACCCGGAAAAGCGCGGCGAGCCACCCCCACGACACGAGATGGACCCTATCCTGGGGCAGGGGGAGGTGTGCGCTGGGCGACCTCGGGACTGGCGGCCGGTGGATCGGATATCCGGGCGCGCTGGCGCTCGCGGCCGGCGCCGGCCTCGTGTGCTGGCTCCTGCAGCCGATCCTGGGCACCGACGTGCCCCTGAGCCTCTTCGTCCTCGCGGTGGCGGCCAGCGCCTGGATCGGGGGGGTGGGCCCGGGCCTGTTCGCGACGCTCGTCTCGATCGCCGTCGCCCATGTCCTGTCGGTGAGGCCCCATGGCAACCTCCCCATCACCCACGCCGGCTACGGCCTGCGGCTGGCCCTGTTCGCGGTCGTCGGCTGCGCGGTCACCTTCATCAACGAGAAGCGCCGGCGGGCCGCGCTGCGCGCGGAGGACGCGACCGAGCAGGCGGCGAGCCGGCGCGAGGAGCTGATCGAGAGCCAGGCGCGCTTCCGGCGGATCGTGGAGACGGCCCAGGAGGGCATCTGGCACGTCGACGCCGGCGGGCGCACGGTGTACGCCAACCAGCACCTGGCGGACATGCTCGGCTACCGGCCGGAGGAGCTGATGGGCGGCACCGCCTTCGACCTCATCCCCGAGGAGGACCTCCCGCGCGCCCGCGAGGCCTGGGCGCGCCGCCGCGACGGGCGGTCCGAGCCGGACGAGTTCCGGTTCCTGCGCAAGGACGGCCGCCTGGTCTGGCTGCGGACGGCGGCCACCCCGCTCTTCGACGACGGCCGATTCGCGGGCGCGTTCGCGATGCTCACCGATGTCACGGAGAGGCGCGCGAGCGAGGAGGCGCTGCGGGCCAACGAGGTGCGCAAGGCGACGCAGCTCGCGGTGACCCAGGTCCTGGCCGAGGCCACCGAGCGCGAGGAGGGCCTGCGGCGCATCCTGGAGATCACGGCCCGCGGGCTCGGCTGGTGCTGCGGGGCGCTCTGGCGGGTGGACCGGGAGTCCAACGCTCTGCGGTGCGCGGCCTTCTGGAGCGAGCCGGGTCGCGCCCTCGGCGATTTCGAGGAGGCCACGCGCCGGTCCACGCTCTCCCCCGGGGTGGGTCTCCCCGGACGGGTCTGGACCTCGATGGAGGGCGCCTGGATCGCCGCCCTCGAGCAGGACACCAACTTCCCGCGCCAGGAGGCGGCGGCGAAGGGCGGCCTGCGCAGCGGGTTCGCCTTCCCGGTGATCTTCGGCAAGGAATGCCTGGGCGTGCTCGAGTTCTTCAGCGACACCGAGCGCCCGCCGGACGCGGAGCTGCTCGGGAGCTTCCTGGGGGTGGGGAGCCAGGTCGGCCAGTTCATGGAGCGCGTGCGCATCGCGGAGGAGCGGCAGGCCCTCCTCGAGAGCGAGCAGTCCGCGCGCCGCGACGCGGAGGCGGCCAACCGCGCCAAGGACGAGTTCCTGGCCACCCTCTCCCACGAGCTGCGCACGCCCCTGAACGCGATCGTGGGCTGGGCCCACCTCCTCAAGACGGGACAGCTCCAGGGGGGGCAGATGTCGCGCGCGGTGGAGGTGATCGACCGCAACGCCAAGGTCCAGTCCCAGATCGTGGCGGACGTCCTGGACGTCTCGCGCATCGTGATGGGCAAGCTGCGCCTCGAGGTGCGGCCGATCGAGCTGGCCAGCATCGTCGAGGAGGCGCTGGAGACCCTGCGCCCCGCCGCCAGCGCCAAGGAGATCCGCCTGGAGACGGCGGTCGGCGCCACCGGGCGCGTCTCCGGCGACCCCGACCGCCTGCAGCAGGTGGTCTGGAACCTCGTCTCCAACGCGATCAAGTTCACCCCGAGCGGCGGCCTCATCCGCGTCCTGGTGCACGCCGTGGACGGCCATTCGGAGCTGGTGGTGGCGGACTCGGGGGTGGGCATCCGCCCCGATTTCCTGCCCCACGTGTTCGAGCGCTTCCGGCAGAGCGACTCCTCGAGCACGCGCGCCCACGGCGGGCTCGGCCTGGGCCTCGCGCTGGTGCGCCACCTGGTCGAGCTGCACGGCGGGACCGCGGAGGCGACCAGCGCCGGCGAGGGGCAGGGCGCTACGTTCACCGTCCGCCTGCCCCTCATGCTCGCCTCCGACGCACGGCGGCCGCGGGCGGACACCCCGGCGACGGTCGACCTGCGCGGCCTGGAGGTGCTGTTGGTCGACGACGACGGCGAGGCGCGCGAGCTCATCGCCGGCGCGCTGCGGGCGGCGGGAGCGCAGGTCCGCACCGCGACGAGCACGGTGGAGGCGCTGGCGGACGTGGACCGCCATCCGCCGGCGGTGATCGTGAGCGACCTCGAGCTCCCGGGCGACGACGGCTACCAGCTCATCCGCCGGCTGCGGGCCCTCGACCCCGACCACGGCGGGACCATCCCCGCCGCCGTGCTGACCGCGCACGCGCGGCCGGAGGAGGTCCGGCGCGCCCTGGAGGCCGGTTTCCAGCGCCATCTGGCCAAGCCGGCCGCCGCCGACGAGATCGCGCGCGCGGTGGCGGACCTGGCTCGGCGTTGATCTCAGGGGGGTACGCGGCGCCGAGCTCACTTGTCAGTTGGCGGTCGTTGCTCCGAGGGTCCGAACAGGGCGTGCAGCGCCCAGTTCACGAGCGTGAAGACGAGGCTGCCCAGGATCCCGGCCCAGACGCCGGAAACGCTGTAGTGGGGCAGGAAGAACGAGGCCAGCCAGAGCAGGATGCCGTTGAGGACGAAGTAGAAGAGGCCCAGGCTGACGATCAGGAGCGGGATCGACAGGATCATGGCCACCGGCCGCACGATCAGGTTGAAGAGCCCGAAGATCGCCCCCGCCACGAGCAGGCTCGCCAGGCCGCCGTGGAACGTGATGCCCGGCACCACCAGCGCCGTCGCGTAGAGGGCGACGGCATTGAAGGCGATCGAGAGCAGGACGCGCAGCATGCCGTGACCTAGGGCTCCTCCTCGAGCGGACCCTCGTCCTTGTCGGGCTCGAGCCGGTACCCCGGCGGCGGCTCGAAGAGCGCCCGGTCCGCCGGCCCGACCTTCACGCGCGTCACCGTCGAGAGGGTCTCCTGGACCTCGCCGAGCACGTCCACGCGCGAGCGCGTCTCCAGCGGGAACCCGGGCAGCTTGCGCAGCTCCTCCACCAGCGCAGACATCGACTGCGAGGCCCCCGACCATTCGAGGAAGTCGGCGAAGGCGGAGATCCCCACCGGCAGGTCGGTGGCGACGTACAGCTCCAGCACCGCGGAGGCCCCGGTGAGGCGGAACCCCCGGCAGGGATGGCCGGCGATGGTCCGGGTCTCGCGGAGGGCGGCCGTGCGCACGCGCGCGTCCTCGCCCGCCCCCATCAGGTCGCCGGCCAGGGAGACGTCCATCTGCGCCCGCGCGCGCAGCCGCTCCAGGTCCACCACCACCGCGCGCTTGCCCGCGGGGTCGATGCGATAGGCCTTGCCCTGGTCGATGCGGAGGATGAGGGCGGGCCCCCCCGGCGCCCCGCCCGGCTCCAGCCGCATCCGCTGGCCGGCGTACCAGACGCGCGAGACGACACCGGGGCCGGACGGCTTGCCCTCCGTGAGCACGACCGTGGTCTGCTCGAAGTAGACGTCGGGGGCGGAAGCCCGGGGGGCAGCGAGGAGGAGCGCAGTCAGCGCGAAACCGAGCATGGGAGCGGGGCTGGACAGCCCTCGCGGGGTATCATACCCTGTCCGCGGCCCGAGAAACGGGTCGTGATGACGAGCACCGACGTCGACGAGATCCGCCAAGCCCTGCTCGCCCTGCTGGAGGCGAACCCTCCGGATGAGGAGAAGCTGCTCGCACGCTTCGAGCTCCAGCGGGGGGAGGGACAGCCCCTCTATTCCGCCATCCTGTCCATCCTCACCCAGCTGAGCTTCCCGGAGGCGGAGGCGGAGCGGCACTGGCGCCGCATCCGCGCCCACCGCGAGAGCCTCGGCCGGCAGGTCGGACGCGACGTCGGCCTGCGCGTGGCCCTGCTCGACTACTTCGTCAACATCGGCCACGAGCTCAAGAACCCCAAGGTCATCGAGATCGCGATGTACGAGCGGACGGCGCGCTCCGCGGTCACCGACGGCCTCACCGGCCTCTTCAACCACGCCTACTTCTTGAGCGCGCTCCGCCGCGAGACCCAGCGCTCCAGGCGCCACGGCCTCAAGCTCTCCCTGGCCATGCTGGACCTCGACGACTTCAAGCGCCTCAACGACGGCCATGGGCACCTCGAGGGCGATCGCGTCCTCGTGAAGTCGGCCGCCCTCGTGGCGGAGAGCCTGCGTGAGATCGACATCGCCGCGCGCTACGGCGGCGAGGAGTTCGCCGTCATCCTGCCCGACACCCCCCGCATGGGGGCGTTCGTGGTGGCCGACCGCATCCGCCGGCGCATCCACGACCACTTCCGGCGCCGCCGCGGGGGCCCGGCGGTGACGGTCTCCGGCGGGGTGGCCACCTTCCCCGACGACGCCGCCGACCTCGAGCAACTCATCCGGCGCGCGGACGAGGGCCTCTACCGGTCGAAGGCGGACGGCAAGAACCGGGTCACCTTGATCGGCGGCGAGCGGCGGCGGCATCCGCGGATGCCGGTCGCGCACCGGGTCACCGTGAACGCGGCCAAGGGACGCGTGGCCGCGGCCCGGGCCCGGAACCTCTCCGAGGGCGGCCTGCTCGTCTCCCTGCCGGAGCCGATGGCGGTGGGCAGCCCCCTCGACCTCACCGTGCGGCCGCGCGGCGGGACGCCGGTCGGCCTGCGCGGCGAGGTAGTGCGCGTGGAGCGGCGCGGCGACCAGGGCCGCGTCCTGTACGACCTCGGGCTCCGGTTCCTGGTCGAGCCCGGCGGCCCGTCCCTGCCCCTGCTGCGGCGGCTGATCTCGTCGGTGTAGTCGGGCCGCGCGCGGCCGGTCGCGACAATGGGAAGGTGCGGATGCGCGGCCCGGCCCTCGCCCTCGCCCTGATCGTCGCCTTCCCCGGGCGGGGACGGTGCGCCGCTCCCGATCCCGCGGAGCCGCCCGTCGTCCGCGAGATCGCGCTCGAGGGCATCACCGTCTTCCCGCCGCGGACGGTGTACCGCGCGATCGTCCTCGAGCCGGGCGGCCGCCTCCGCCGCGAGCCGCCGATCTACGCCGCCGATCTGCAACGCCGCTACGCCACGCGCGGCTACCTCGGAGCGCGCGTCGAAGCGAGCTGGGACCCGGAGGCGGCCCGGCTGACCCTGCGCGCGGACGAGGGACGGCTGCGCGAGCTCGAGCTCGCGGGTGTGGAGGGCGGCGCCGAGAAGCAGGCGCGGACGCTCCTCGCGCTCGCGCCCGGGGGGGTCCTCACCGACAAGGAGCTGCGGGCGGGCCTGCGGCGCCTGGAAGGCGGATCCGGAGGCGCCTTCCGCCTGGTGGGCGAGCCGCCGTACACGGTGGAGCCACTGGCCGAAGGCGTCCGGCTGCGCGTGACCCTGTCCGTGGCGCACGTGCGGATCCGCCTGGACCCGCACGGCCCGGACCTCTCGCCGCTGCACACGCGCGTCGAAGGCACGGCCCCGGCCGCACGCGTGGGGATCACCCTGTTCGATCCGGCCGCCCTTCAACACGTGCGCCTCTATGCCGCGGGCTCCTACGGCTTCACCTCGCACGACCCGCGTTTCGCCTTCGGGGTGCAGAAGCCCTTCCTGGGCCACGCCGTGCTGGCCGGCTACGAGTTCCACGACCTCACCGACACCGACGACTTCTTCCGGCGCTTCCCGGTCGAGGCGGCGGCGGGGATCCCGCGCGTCTTCTCCATCACGGAGGACTACTACCGGCGCCGCGGCCACGAGGCCTACGTCTTCCTGCGCCCGTTCGAGCGGTTCCACCTGGGCCTGACCTGGCGGCACGACCGCTTCGAGACCCTGCCGGTGTTGACGGACGACGCCATCTATTTCGTCCCCCGGCAGCCTCGGCCCAACCCCGAGATCGAGGACGGGACGCGCGACTCGTTCCTCGTCACCTTGCGCGCGGCGGCCGGCGCGCCCCTCTACGGGACCCCGGTCGCGGAGCGCGAGTCGTACCTCGTGCGCGATCCGTACGGGGACCGCCTTCTCCACGGACAGACGGCGCGCCTGGACGCCACGCTCGAGCTGGCCGGACACACCGACGAGGGAGGCGCCGCCTACCGGCGCCTGATCGTGCACGCGCGCGGCCACCGCGACGTCGGCCCTCGCGTCACCGCCGTCGGCCGCCTGCTCGTCGGACTGGGCCACGACCTTCCGCCCCAGCGTCTCTTCGCGCTGGGCGGCAGCGGGACCCTGCGGGGATACAGCCTCAAGAGCTTCGCGGGCGAGCAGATGGCAATCGGCACCGCGGAGGCGAGACTGCACGCCTGGCCGCGGCTCGACGTCATCGGCTTCTACGACGGCGGCGCGGCCTGGACGCACGGCGTGGACGGCGCGGGCTGGCGCGACGACGTGGGGTTGGGCCTCGAATGGCCGGGCGGGGGAGAGGGACGCCTCCGCGTCGACGGCGCGTACGCCCTGCGCCCACCGCCGGGACAGGACCGCGCGCGCGTGTACGTGTCCATCGTGCTGCCCTTCTGATGCGGGCGGCCGCGATGGCGGCGGCGCTCCTCTTCTCCGCGATCGACCTGCCGGAGGGGAACGCGTACGCGCGGCGCCTGCTCGACAAGCAGCGCCACCGCGAGGAGATCCTCGACCGCTACACGTACGACCTGCTCGCCGTGCGCGAGGATCTCGACGGTGCGGGCGCGGTGAAGGAGAGCCACCGCCGCCGGTACGAGATCTTCTTCGTCCGGGGGCGGCCGGTGCGCCGCCTGGTCGAGGAGGACGGCCGGCCCCTCTCGCGCGCGCGGCAGCAGCGCGAGGACCGCGAGGCGCAGGAGCTGGCGGAGGCCGTCCGATCGGGACGCACGATCGCGGAGCGACCAGGCCTCCGGCTGGCCTCGCTCCTCGACCGCTACGACTTCCGCTCGGTCCGCCGCGACGAGGTGGGAGGGCGGTCGGCGATCGTGCTCGAGTTCTCCCCGCGGCCGGGCGCGGGGAAGGGCGACGACGACGGCGTGCTGCGCGCCGTGCAGGGCCGGCTCTGGGTCGACGAGGCGGAGGAGGAGATCGTGCGCGCCGAGCTCGAGAACCTCGCGCCGCTGAAGCTCAGGTGGGGCTTCGGCGTGTCCGTGTCGTCGCTCGCCACGCGCATCGAGTTCCGCAAGGTGGACGATGCGGTCTGGCTGCCGGCCGAGGACGAGACGGTCGCCTCCGGCCGCGTGATGCTGTTCAAGAAGTTCCGGACCCGCTTCCGGCGGACCTACAGCGGGTACCGCCACTTCAGCGTGGAGTCGACGGAAACCCCCCCATCGGCGTTGCCGCCTCCCTCTCCTTTGCCGTCCCCGTCGCCATAGCCAGCCTTCGTTGACCCCTTGGTACCTTTTTGAGTTCCCACCTACAATTCTGTAGGATCCGACGCGGCATGCCGACGACCGAGCCCAACGTCCTCACCGACCTCCTCGAGATCAGCCAGACCCTGGCCTCCTCGCTCGACATCCGTTCGGCGCTGGGTCGCGTCCTCGAGCACATCGAGCAGGCGCTGGGAGCGATCAGCGCGACGGTGGCGCTGCGCGAGGGGGAGGGCGACGAGCTGGTGGTCGAGGCCGCGGTCGGGATCGCGTGGCAGAAAGCCCGGCGGGCCCGCTACAAGGCCGGGGAGGGGATCACCGGCCGGGTGGTGGCCAGCGGCCGGCCGGTCGTGGTGCCGGAGGTCAGCCGCGAGCCCCTCTTCCTGAACCGGACCGGCATCTGGGGCGCTCACGGCAAGGGCGAGCTCAGCTACCTGTGCGTGCCCGTCGCCGTCGGCGGGCGGACCGTGGGCGCGCTCGGGGTGGCGATCCCCCACCGGAAGGACCGCCGTTACGACCAGGAGACGGCGCGCCTCTCGATCGTGGGGGCGATGCTCGGCCAGGCCGTGCGCGTCCACCGGCTGGTGGAGGCGGAGCGCGAGCGGCTCCTCGAGGAGAACACCAAGCTGCGCCACGAGCTCAAGGAGCGGTACCAGATCCGCAGCCTGATCGGGAACTCGCGCCCGATGCAGCTCCTCTACGACCAGGTGGGCCAGGTGGCGTCCTCGAGCACCACCGTCCTCCTCCGCGGGGAGTCGGGCACGGGCAAGGAGCTCGTCGCCCACGCCATCCATTACGGCTCCCCCCGCGCGGACAAGGCCCTGGTGAAGGTGAGCTGCGGCGCGCTCCCGGAGGCCCTGGTCGAGTCCGAGCTGTTCGGCTACGAGCCGGGCGCCTTCACCGACGCCCGCGCCCAGAAGAAGGGGCGCTTCGAGCTGGCGGACGGCGGGACGCTCTTCCTCGACGAGGTGGGCGAGCTGAGCCCTTCGACCCAGGTGAAGATGCTGCGCGCGCTGCAGGAGCGCGAGTTCGAGCGCCTGGGCGGGGTCAAGCCGATCAAGGTGAACGTGCGGCTGGTCGCCGCCACCAACAAGGACCTCGAGGCGGCCGTGCAGCAGGGCACCTTCCGCGAGGACCTCTACTACCGCCTGAACGTCTTCACGCTCTACCTGCCTCCGCTGAGGGAGCGCAAGCCGGACATCCCGCTCCTGGCCGACCACTTCGTCGAGAAGTACGCCGCGCGCGAGTCCAAGGACGTGCGGCGCATCGCGACCACCGCCATCGACATGCTGATGAGCTACCACTGGCCCGGCAACGTCCGCGAGCTGGAGAACTGCATCGAGCGCGCGGTGCTCGTGTGCGAGGGGGGCGTGATCCACGGCCACCACCTGCCGCCGACCCTGCAGACGGCGGAGGTCTCCGGGACCATGCCGCGCCTCGGCCTCGCCGCCGCCGTCGCCGCCTACGAGAAGGACATGATCCTCGACGCGCTCAAGAGCGCGCGCGGGAACCGGGCGCGGGCGGCCCGGCTGCTCGACTCGACCGAGCGGATCATCGGCTACAAGGTCCACAAGTACGCGATCGACGAGGGACGCTTCAAAGGCTGATGGTGGCGCAGCCAAGAACCGACAAATCTGTGGCCATGTCTAGCCGACACTGCACTTCTGTGGCGATCGTGGGGAGTGACGTCGGCGCCGTGCTCTGCGTAAGCCGTTGCATGCGAGTCAGTTCCACAAAACACTCCTGATCGCCGCCTAGCCGCACGCTTCTTGCTATCGCGTCGGACGTTCCCTACGGGACTGCCAACGCGGGCCGACGGCGAGGTTCGGAGTTCGTGCGAGACCAGGGGCGCCGCGAGGCGCGCGTGAACATCGCGTGATCATGAGGAGGGTGGGATGAACGGGGCGGATACGGCCTGGATGTTGACGTCGACGGCGCTGGTGCTGCTGATGACGCCGGCGCTCGGGTTCTTCTACGGCGGCCTCGTCAGGTCGAAGAACGCGCTCAACACGCTGATGATGAGCGTGGCCGCGCTCGGGTTCGTGGGCGTGAGCTGGGCCGTGCTCGGCTACTCGCTGTCCTTCTCGACGGGCAACGCCGTGATCGGCGACCTCTCGCGCTTCGGCCTGCGCGGGGTAGGGCTGGAGGTCCAGGGCACGATCCCGCACGTGCTGTTCATGGCCTACCAGGGCACGTTCGCGATCATCACGGCCGCGCTGATCTCCGGCGCGATCGTGGAGCGGATGGCGTTCGGGCCCTACCTCGCCTTCCTGACCCTGTGGGGCCTGTTCATCTACGCGCCCGTCGCGCACTGGGTCTGGGGCGGCGGGTTCCTGGCCCGCCTGGGCGCGCTCGACTTCGCGGGCGGCACCGTCGTGCACGTCAACGCCGGCATCGCGGCCCTGGTGGCCGCGCTCGTGCTCGGACCACGCAAGGACTACGGACGGCAGGCCTTCCTCCCCCACAACGTCGCCTTCACCGTGCTCGGGGCCGGCCTGCTCTGGTTCGGATGGTTCGGCTTCAACGCGGGCAGCGCGCTCGCGGCCAGCGCCTCCGCCGCCCTCGCCTTCACGAACACCATGCTCGCCCCCGCCGCCACCCTCGTGGTGTGGACGATCCTCGACCTCAAGCGGACGCGCAAGGCGACCGCGGTCGGCGCCGCCACCGGCATCGTCGTCGGCCTGGTCGCCATCACCCCCGCCGCCGGGTTCGTGAGCCCGATGGGCGCGATCGCCCTGGGGGCGCTGGCCGCCTTCCCGAGCTACTACGCCCTCATCTGGCGCGCGCGGACGCGCTTGGACGACTCGCTCGACGTCACCGCCGCCCACGGCCTCGGGGGCACGGTGGGCGCGCTCCTGACCGGCGTGCTGGCCACCAAGACGTGGAACGGCGCCACCGACGGCCTCCTCTTCGGGAACCCGAAGCAGCTCCTCATCCAGGCCGCCGCCGTCGGGGCCGTGCTCGTCTTCAGCGGGGCGGGGACGTTCGTCCTCCTGAAGGTGATCAGCCTGTTCGCGCCGCTGCGGGTGCCCGTGCGCGAGGAAGGGATGGGCCTGGACGTGAGCCAGCACGGCGAGGAGGCCTACGCGCGCGACGAGGGCGCGATCCTCGTCCTGCCCGAGGTGGTGACGCCCGCTCCCGCCGGCGTGCCCCGGCTCGAGCCCGAAGGAGGACGCGCATGAAGCTCGTGGTCGCCGTCGTCCGCCCGGAGACGCTCCCGGATGTGCTCGAGGCCCTGTTCCGGGCCGAGGTGCGGGGCCTCACCATCAACCGCGTGCAGGGGCACGGCGGGGAGATGGAGAAGGTCGAGAACTACCGCGGCACCACCGTGAAGATGGAGCTGTACGAGAAGGTGCGGCTCGAGATCGGCGTCTCCGATCACTTCGTCAAGCCCACGGTGGAGGCCATCCTCGGCTCCGCCCGCACGGGAGACGTCGGCGACGGCAAGATCTTCGTGCTGCCCGTCGAGAAGGTCTACCGGATCCGCACGGGAGAGGAGGACCAGGCCGCGGTCACGCCCATCGACGAGACCGCGCCCCTGCTGGCCGGAAAAGCCTAGCTGGTCGCGCGGCGGGAGGTGCGGCGCTCGGCGGCCGTGGAAAGGCCGAGCGTCGCGCTTCCCTCGCGCGAGGTCCAGTGCCCGGGCCGCGGCTCCGTGGCGAAGGGCACCTTCCAGCGCGGCATGGGCCCCCGCGACGGATCCAGGACCATCAGGTCGACCATCCCCCGCGCATGGCTGCGCGTCACGATGGCGGCGAAGGTCTCCATGTCCGGGCACAGCGGGAAGGGAACCAGCTCTGGCGCGTCGTCGCCCTCCTTGACGTGGTAGAGGACGATCTGGCCCAGGACGGTCTCCGCCGGCTCGGCCACCTCGCGCATCGCCGCGTGCATGGTCGGCGGATTCTAACCCCGTGGGCGCCGGATCGCGGCGTGAGCCGCCTCACGCGCCGCCCGCGAGCCGCTCCGTGGTCGCGGTTGTGCCAGGCCACGCGCGCCATCTCCACGTAATGGTTCGGCTTGGCCTCGCACGGATCGCGCGGGACCGGCGAGGCCCAGAGGGATGGCTTCAGGGCGTGCTCACGGCCGTCATTTCGGGGGGGCGGCGCTCGGGGACGGCGAGCCGGCCGGGCGCATCCCTCCGTGCGCGCGCAGCGTGTTCTGGATGACCATCGGCCGCCAGCCGCCGTCACCTCGCACGTACATCACGGACGTCACCCCCTGGCGCACGTCGGGGCCCGCGGTCAGCGTCCAGCGGAAGGTCGCCCAGCCCGCGTCGCCGCGACGGTCCACGCTCAAATCGGAGATTTCGACCTTGCGCGGCGGGTCGGCGGAGAAGATCCGCCCGAAGGTGCGCAGGACGCGCTCGCGCCCCGAGATCACCCCGCCGTCCTCCGCGATGTAGACCGACTTCGGGTCGAGGACGTTTTCGTAATAGGAAAGGTCGCGGGCGTTGTAGGCGGTGACCGCGCGCTGGACCTCGGCGGCCAGGTCGTCGCCCCCCGCGGAGGGCCGCGGGGCAGGGGCGGGCGAAGCCTGGGGCATCGCAAACAGGAGCAGCGTCACGAGAAAAGAGGGATACATCGGGTCTCCTTCCCTGTATGCTGGCGATCGTAGCATGAGGGTCGAGGATGGAAGGGGTAGACGGGACCTTGACCAAAAGGTGTAATGGGGAGTAATGTTTTTTGCCTGGGGCGCGCCTGTATCGCACATGACCCCCCTGCAGGCGATGGCCCGTGATGAGTGAGGACAGGATGACGTTGGGGGATTCGCAGAGCGAACCGACACAGGTTCAGGCCGACATCCACGCGCGACGTCCCGATCCCGTTCGGGCCGTGGAGCTCGACGCCGGCGCCCGCCGGCTGTTCGACACGCTGCAGACGGGCGTCCTCGTCCAGGGCCCGTCGGCAGAGGTCCTGTACTGCAACCGCCGCGCGCGCGAGCTGCTGGGTTTCGACGAGAGCCAGATCCTCGGCCACAGCTCGCTGGAAGCGGACTACATCGCGTTCCGCGAGGACGGGACGGGCCTGCTCGGCACGGAGCACCCGGCGCCGCAGGCCATCGCCACCGGCCGCCCCGTCCGTGACGTCGTCTTGCGCTGGCCGCGCCCGGCCAGCAGCGGCGACGTGTGGCTGCTCGTGAACGCCGACCCCGAGATCGGCTCGGACGGGCGCGTCGACCGCGTGGTCGTGACCCTCTCCGACGTCACTCCCCTTCACACCGCCACCCAGCGCCTGCGCGACAGCGAGGGACGCTACCGCCAGCTCGTCGAGAACGCGCAGGACATCATCTACCGCACGGACATGTGGGGGTTCTTCAACTACGTGAACCCGGTGGCCACGCGCGTGACCGGGTGGCCGGCGGACCAGATCGTGGGACGGCACTTCCTGGAGCTCATCCGGGGGGACCACCGCGACCGCGTCGAGGCGCACCTCAAGGCGCAGTACCGCGACCGCGTGGGCAGCACCTACGACGAGTTCGTGGCCGTCACCCGCGGCGGCGACGAGATCTGGATCGGCCAGAACGTGCAGCTCCTCGTCGAGGGGACCAAGGTGGTCGGCTTCCAGGCGGTGGCGCGCGACATCACCCGGCGCAAGCGCGCGGAGGAGGCGCTGGAGCGCGAGCGGCGCCAGCTCCGTGACGTCGTGACACACGCGCCGGTGGCGATGGCGATCCTGGACGCCGAGGGCACCCTGCTCGCCCACAGCGACCAGTGGCTCTCCCTCTGGCGGCTGGCCGCCGCGCCGCTTCCCGCGCGGCGCCACTCCGAGGCCCTGCCCGCCGCCTTCGCGGACGCGCTGGCCCGCGGCCGCAAGGGGCCGGTGGTCTCCGGCGAGGAGGAGCTCGTCGATCGGGCCGACGGCTCCGCGGTGTACGTGCGATGGGCCGCCCACCCCTGGCGCGGTCCGTCCGGGGAAGTGGCGGGCGTGGTCGCGGTGGCCCAGGACATCGACGTGCTCGTGCGCGCGCGCCAGGCCGCCCAGGAGACCTCGCGCGTGAAGTCGGAGTTCCTGGCCAACGTGAGCCACGAGCTGCGCACGCCCCTCAACGGCGTCCTCGGCATGGCGCGCCTGCTCCTCGACACCCACCTCGACCCCACGCAGAAGGAGTACGCGGAGATCATCCGGAAGTCGGGCCGCGAGCTCCTGGCCGTGGTGGACGCGATCCTCGACTTCGCGCGCGCGGAAGCGGGCCACCTGGAGCTGGAGGAGGGAGACATCGAGCCGCACCGCCTCGTGGAGGAGGCCTGCGCCGCCGTCAGCGCCGACGCCGTGGCCAAGGGGCTCCACGTGAGCTGCCTGGTCGCGCCCGAGGTGCCCAACCTCCTGCGCGGCGACGGTCCCCGACTGAGGCAGGTCCTGGTCAACCTGCTCGCGAACGCGGTGAAGTTCACGCCCGCGGGCACCGTCGTCGTCCGCGCGGGGGTGGCGCGCGGATCCGGTCAGGGGAGCATCCTCCGCTTCGAGGTGGCCGACACCGGGATCGGGATCGACGCCCCCACCCAGGCCCGCCTGTTCCAGCCCTTCGTGCAGGCGGACAGCTCCGCGACGCGGCCCTACGGCGGGGCGGGGCTCGGGCTCGCGCTCTGCCGCCGCATCGTGACCGCGATGGGCGGGCAGATCGGCCTGCGCAGCGAGCCGGGCCAGGGCAGCACGTTCTGGTTCACGGTGAAGCTCTCCGGCCCTCCCGGGGCACGGGCCTCCGTGGAGGCGCGCAGCGGGGCCCGCGTCCTCGTGGTCGAGGACAACACCGTCAACCAGAAGGTGGCGGTGGCGATGATCGAGAGCCTCGGTTACACGGCGGAGGCGGTGGGCAACGGGCTGGAGGCGGTCGAGGGCTGCGCGCGCCAGGTCTACGACGCGATCCTCATGGACATCCAGATGCCGCAGATGGACGGCTTCAAGGCCACCGCGTTCATCCGCGAGCGGGAAGGGCTCACCCGCCACACCCCGATCATCGCCCTCACCGCCAGCGTCACCGCGGAGGACAGGCAGCGGTGCCTGTCCGCGGGCATGGACGACTACCTGAGCAAGCCGGTGCCGCGCGAAGCGCTGGCCACCGCGCTCCGGAAGTGGATGCCGACGGTGCACGCGGCTCCGGTGCCGGAGACGGCCTCCTCCTCCTCCTCCCTCGCCCCCAGCCATCCCCTGCGCGTGCTGGAATCGCACGCCGGCCCCCGGGCCCTGGCCGAGGTGATCGACGTCTTCCTGCAGTCGATCCCGCGGCGGCTGGACGACCTGCGGCAGGCGCACGCCCGCGCCGAGCCCGACGCCATCCGCGCGCTCGCCCACAGCCTGAAGGGCGCGTCGGCCCAGATCGGGGCGCGCGGGATGGCCGACCTGTGCGTCCAGATCGAGGCCGTGGTCCGCAGCGGCGACCTGGGCGCGGTGGCCGACCTGCTCTCGCGCCTCGAGTCCGACTATGCGGTGGTGAGCGCGGCGCTGCGCGAAGAGCGGCGCCGCGTGGGCGGCCAGCTCGGAGGCTAGCCGGCGCGGCGGCGCCAGCCCCAGTAGGCCACGACGCCAAGGGCGACGAACACGAGCCCCAGGATCGACTCCCGCGGGCGCTCGCGCAGGGTGTTCCCCACCAGGACCAGCGACGACAGGATGAACATCGCGGGCACGACGGGGTAGCCCCACACGCGGTACGGCCGCGGCGCGTCCGGACGCGTGCGCCGCAGCGCGAACACCGCCGCCCCGGTGGCGGTGTGGAACAGGACGCCCGCGAAGACCACGTACGTGTAGAGCTGGTCGTAGGTGCCGGAGAGGGTGAGCACGGTCGCCCACAGGCTCTGGGCCCAGAGGCTGCGCGCGGGCGTGCGCCAGCGCGGGTGGATCTCGGCCAGGGACCGGAAGAACACGCCGTCCGCGGCCATGGGCTGGTAGATGCGCGAGCAGCTCAGGATCGTGGCGGACAGGCACCCGAACGCGGACACCACCACCGCCGCCGCGACCAGGCGCGCGCCCGTGGGTCCGAGCCGTGCCGAAGCCACCGCCTCCGCGATGCGCGGGCTGGCCTGCACGGCCTCGATGGGCAGGGTGCGGACGTAGACGAGGTTGATGAGGGTGTAGAGCACTCCCACGATCACCGTGCCCGCGATGAGCCCGACGGGCAGGCTGCGCCCGGGGTCCTTCATCTCCCCCGCCGAGAAGGTGAGGTTGTACCAGCCGTCGTAGGTCCAGAGAGCGGCGATCATCGCCACCCCGAATCCGGCCAGCGCTCCGTGGGGCGCGGGAGCGGTCAGGGGAGTGATCCCGGAGGCCGGGCGGCCGAAGGCGAGCAGCACGAAGACGCCCAGGCCGGCGACCTTGAGCGCGGTCAAGGCGTTCTGCACGCCCGCGCCCTGCTTGACGCCGACCTGGTTGACGAGGGTGAGGACGAGGATCGCGACTGCGCCCGTGAGCTGGCCCCCGTTGACCGTCCAGCTCCGTGACCCCAGCCGCACCGCGAAGATCACCTGGGACGTGGACAGCGTGGGGAAGAAGCTGCCCAGGTACTCGCCGAAGCCGACGGCCAGGGCGGCGATGCCGCCGCTCATGATCACGAAGAAGCTGGCCCAGCCGTAGAGGAACCCCCACAGCGGGCCATAGGCCTCCTTCAGGAAGTGATAGATCCCCCCCGCGCGCGGATAGAGAACGCCGAGCTCGGCGTAGGTGAGGGCGCCCGCGAGCGTGAGCAGGCCCCCCACGATCCAGACGAGGAGGATGAGCCCCGGATGCGGAAGCGCCCGCGCCATGTCGGCGGTGGTCAGGAAGATGCCGGTCCCGACGATCCCGCCGATGGTGATGAGCGCGCCGTCGCGCGCGCCGAGGACGCGGAGCAGCTCTGGCCGCCCCGCGTCCTTCTCACCTGGGGCGGCGGGCCCGGGAGAAGCCATCCGCCGGCGAGGCTATCTGCCTCCGGGCGACCGGTCAAACACCGGGCGCCAGACCGCGCTCAGTGCGCGACCAGCTCGGGCTCCTTCACCACCGGGACCGGCCCCAGCAGCTCCTCGAAGAGCGCGCGGTAATGGACCATGGCCTGTCGCAGGTCTTCGGTGCGTGACTGGGATCCCGCGCTGCTCACCGCGATGTCGTGGGCGGCGCGGTAGTTGCTCATCAGGTGGGGATGGGCGACCGAGATGTCGGCCGCGCGCTGCTCGAAGTCGGCCATCGGGTACCCGCGCATGCGCATGACTTCCGTCACGAGCTGGTCCGCCTCCGCCACCGCCATCGCCGGGCTGTCCACGAAGTGCTCCTGGGCCAGGCGCCAGAGATGGGCATGGCGGTCGCGCTCGGCCGTGGTGAGCGGCCGGATCTCGAGCTGCTCGACGCGCTTGGTGCGCGCCTCCAGCTCCGCTTCCGCCTTGGACACCTTTCCGGCGGCCTCCACCGTCCGCGTATACTCCGGCCCGAACTTGTCCGTGAGCCCGCGGGTCCGTCGCTTCCGCACGGCGATCGAGATCGCGAGCACGACGAGGAGGACCACGCCGGCGATCACGGCGATCAAAATCTGGGAACTGGTCATTGCGGCTCCTTTGCTGCCTATATATAGGGGACACAGCAAGGAACGTGCCGTCGTGGAAGGTCGGTCGACGCGGTCCGATCCCAGCCGTCCGCGCGGCTATGATTCGATGGTGCGTTCGGGCCCTCTCGTCCTCCTCGTGCCCTCCCGGGCGGCGGGCATGGAGATTCCCCGCCGGCTCGCCTCCACCGGCCGTGCCGTGGCCGGCCTCTATCCCCTCACCCTGAACGACCTCGCGCGCGCGGTCGCCGAGCCCGCGCTCCTGGGACGCGGCCTCCAGGCCTGGGACGCCGGCCACGCCGCGCTCGTGGCCTCGCGCCTGCTCGAGGGCCGCCACGGCCTCAAGCTCGATCCCGCCGTGCCGCATGCGCGCGTGGCGGTGGCCCTCGCCCGTACCCTGTCCGAGCTGAGGCGCGCCGGCCTCGACCCCGGCCGGCTCGACGCCGCCATCGCCAGGGCGACCACGGCCGAGGACCGCGAGCGCCTCCGCGCGGTGGCCGATCTCCATCGCCGCTTCCACGAGCGCGTGGAGGGGCGCTTCGCCGACCACGCCACGTTGTTCCGCGCCGCGCGGGAGCGCCTCGCCGACGCGCACTGGCTCGAGGGGGCGGAGGTGCTCGTCGTGGACGACCTGGAGCTGGACGCGGTGGAGCGCGCGCTGGTCGCCGCCCTGGCCGAGCGGTTCCCGGTGCGGCAGCTCGCGCGGACGCGGCCGGACGCATTGCGCGCGTCCGGCTTCGCGCAATGGGCCGGCGCCCACGGAATCCGCGAGACGACCTGGGCGCAGACGTCCCTGGCCCCGATCGCGCCTCCCACGGCGGGTTCGGCGGGAGCGAGCCCGGCCGCCCTCGAGCGCGTGAAGGCCCGACTGTTCGAGCCCCCCGCGGGCCCGGCGGCGGCCGACGAGTCGGTGGACCTCGTGACCGCGCCCGGGGAGGCGGCCGAGGTGCGGGCGATCGTGCGCGCCCTCGTCCGCGAGGCCGAGCGCGGCGTGGCCTTCGAGGACATGGGCGTCATCCTGCCCCGGCCCGCGGACTACGCTCCGCTGTTCACCGACCTCCTCGCCCGTCTGGGTGTTCCCTACCGCCTCCATCCGTCACTGCCCCTGCGGTTCGGACGCACCGCGCGCTCGCTGCTGCTCCTGTTCCGGTGCCGCGGCCTCCCGCGCGCGGAAGTCATGGAGTTCCTGACCTTCGCGCCCGTCCCGTTCGCGGAGATGCTCGGCGAGGACGTGACGCCCCGCCCCGCACAATGGGACGCGCTCAGCCGCGAGGTCGGCATCGTCTCCGGGCTGGACCGCTGGATGGTCGGGCTGCGCGGGTGCGCGGAGACCGAGCACGAGGAGGCGGGGCGAGAGGCCGATCCGGACCGGGCCCAGCGCCGCCGACGCCGCGCCGCCGACGCCGAGGCCCTGCTGCGCGTGGTCGAGCTGTTGTCGGGCACGCTCGACAGCCTCGACGGCGAGGCGGCCTGGCCGGAATGGTCCACGCGCTTGCGCGGCGTGCTCGACCAGTGGGTCGCGGGCGAGCGCGACCGCCAGGCGGTGGCGGACGTCGTGGCCGACCTCGGGTCCCTCGGCTTCCTCGGACCGCGCGCGCCCTGGCGCGAGGTCGAGCGCGTCCTGGAGGCGCGATTCGAGTGGGAGCGGCTGCCGCTGGACCCGGTGGCCACGGGCGCCGTCCACGTGGGGGCGATGGACGCGCTGGCCGGCCTGCCCTTCCGCGTCGTCGCCATCCCCGGCCTGGTGGAGGGCGGCTATCCCGGCGTGATCCGGCCGGATCCGTTCCTTCTCGACGCCGAGCGCGAGGCCCTGCGCGAGGTCGCGGCCAGACCCTCCTCCACGCCGGCGAGCGATCGCCGGCCGGCGCGCGCGGGGACCGCGCGGCGACAGCTCTCGCTCTTCGACGAGGACGAGCCAGAGGCGGTCCCGATCGCCGCCTCCGGCGAGGGCGCCGCCCGCGCCGACCACGAGCCCGGCCCCCTGCCCACCGCCCAGGACCGCCTCCGGGCCGAGCGGCGCGCCTTCCAGCGCGCGCTCGGGCAGGCCACCGAGCGCCTCATCCTCTCCTATCCCCGCGCGGACGCCCGCACCGGACGCGAGCGCATGCCCTCGCTGTTCTTCGTGGCCGCGGCCGCCGCGCGCGAGGGACGGTCGCTGGGGACCTCCGACCTCGAGCGCATCGTGCGGGAGGACGCGATCGACGAGATGCCCCTCGAGCTGGCCCTCGACCGCTCGGAGCGCGACCGGCGGCGCGTGCGCGCGGGAGGACGCGCGGCCGCCCTGGCCATCGCCGGCGGCTCGCCCTTCTTCAAGCAGTCGCACCTGAGCGCGCGCGCGCGCTGGTCGAGCCAGCTCACCGCCTACGACGGGCTCGTCGCGTTCGCCCCCCGGGACGGCGTGCGGCCGGAGGTGGCGGCGGAGGTGGCGCGGAAGCTCGACCCCGTGACCGCGCCCTGGCCGATCTCGGCCAGCCGCCTGGCCGTGTTCGCGCGCTGCGGCTTCCAGTACCTCCTCGAATGCGTGCTGCGCCTGGAGCCGGTGGAGGAGCCGGAGGAGCGCCGGCGGCTCGATCCCCTGGAGCGCGGCCTCCTCTTCCACGAGGTGGCGGAGGTCTTCCTGCGCGAGCGCCGCGACGAGGGCGAGCTGCCGCTGCGCGACCGGCCCGAGCTGCGCCGGCGCCTGGAGGAGATCGCGGACGAGCGGCTGGACGAGCTGGTGGCCAGGAGCCCGCCGCGCTTCACCGCGCTGTGGGAGAAGGAGCGCGCGCGCTTCCAGGCCACCGTGCGCGAGTGGTTCCAGCGGGAGGTCGAGACCATGCGCGGCACGGTGCCCGCGCATTTCGAGCTCGGCTTCGGCCTCACCCGCGAGGCGGCGGCGGGCGAGCCCCACCTCGCGGAAGCGCTCGCCATCGACCTCGGGGACGGGCGCACCCTGCGCGTCTCCGGCAAGATCGACCGCATCGACCGGCGCCCGGACGGCACCCTCGTCCTGCGCGACTACAAGACGGGCCGGGCCCCGCGCGACGACGGCGGAGTGTTCCGTGGGGGCCGGCAGCTCCAGATCCCGTTCTACATCCTGGCCGCCGCCCGCATCTTCCCGGAGACGCCGGTGGTCGAGGCCTTCCTCGACTACGTGGACGGCGGCCGGCAGGTGGCGGTGGACCCCGCGGCCGTGCGGTCCGACTCCTTCCGCGCCCTCCTGCGCGGCCTGGTCGACGCCATCGCCAAGGGCCACTTCGTGCAGGAGCCCTCCGCCTGCGAGTGGTGCGACTACAAGGTCGTCTGCGGGCCCACGCCCCTCCTGCAGCGCCGCCGGCAGCTCAAGATCAACGACCCGCGCGTGCAGCAGGTCCTGCGCCTGAGGGACGTGACGTGAGCTTCACCCCCGTCGACCAGGACGCACGCGAGCGGGCCCGCCGGGACCACGGCACCAGCTTCGTGCTCGAGGCCGGGGCCGGCACCGGCAAGACCACCCTCCTCGTCGACCGCATCGAGTCGCTCGTCCGCACGGGGACGGCGCGCCTGGACCAGATCGCGGCGGTCACGTTCACCGAGAACGCCGCCACCACCATGAAGCTGCGCCTCCGCGAGCGCCTGGAGCGGGCGCGCGCGGACCTGGGACGGCCGGCCGAGGAGCGGGGACGCGCGGAGGCCGCTCTCGAAGTCCTCGAGCGGGCCCAGGTCTCCACCATCCACGCCCTCTGCGCGGCCCTCCTGGGCGAGCGCCCGCTGGAGTGCGGCGTGCCCCCCGGGTTCCGCGTGGCCGACGACGCCGAGATGGACGTCCTCTTCGCCGAGGCCTGGGACGAGTGGATGACCGAGCGGCTGGTGGCGGGGGATGCGACCCTGATGGCGGCGGTGGACTCGGGGATCCCGATCCAGGCGGACGGCTGGGGCGAGCGGTCCTCCCTGCGGGGCCTGGCCCGCACGCTGGTGGACCAGCGCGACCTGCGGCCGCTGGTCGCGGAGGCCACCCTCGACGCCACCGCCTGGCGGCGCGACCTCCTGGCCCAGGCCGCCCGGGCCGGTGCGCTGCTCGACAAGGTGAAGGACGGCGACGCCCTCGGGGCCAGGCTCCTCGCCCTCGTGACCTTCGCCGCGGGAGCGGAGGGGCTCGAGGGCGAGGCCCTGGTGACCTACCTGCGTACGCTCTCGATCGTCCCGCGCCACTTCGGCCACAAGGGGCACTGGGCGACGCCGGAAGCCCTCGACGAGGGCCGCGCGATCGCGGCCTGGACCGGCCAGGCCGCCGCCGCCTGGAAGGCGGCCAGCAGCGCCGCCCTCCACGGCCGGCTGGTCCGGTCCGTCCTGGAGGTCGTGGCCCGCTACGACGCGCGCAAGCGCGAGCGGGGCGTGCTCGACTTCCTGGACCTGCTGCTCCTGGCCCGCGACGCGCTCGCGAGGAGCGAGGCGGTGCGGCGTCACTTCCGCGAGCGCTTCCGCTTCGTGATCATCGACGAGTTCCAGGACACCGACCCCCTCCAGGTCGAGGTGGCGGAGCTGCTCACGGACGGACGGCCGGGGGCCCTGGTCGTGGTGGGCGACGCCAAGCAGTCGATCTACCGCTTCCGCCGGGCCGACGTGTCCCTGTTCCGCCGCATCTCCACGGAGGCGGCGTCGCGGGCCGGGCACGGGGTCCTGCACCTCACCCAGAACTTCCGCTCCCGGCCCGCCATCCTTCGGTTCGTGAACCGCGCGTTCGCGGCGCTCATCACGCCCTCGGACGAGGCCGGCCAGCCCGCCTACGAGGCCATCGCGCCCCCTCCGGGGCTGAGCGAGGAGCCCTCCGTCCTCGCCCTCCGCTTCGACGCCCCCTTCGCGGACGGCGAGGACCTGCTGCGCGCGGAGGCCCGCGCCCTCTCCGCCCTCGTTTCCGATCTGGCGCGGGGCGGGCACGTGGTGCGTGACGTGCAGACGGGCGCCGACCGCCCCAGCCGCGCCGGCGACGTCATGGTGCTGGCGCGTCGGCTCACCCAGATGCGCCCGCTGGAGGAGGCGCTCGAGGCGGCCGGGCTGCGCTTCACGGTCGAGGGGGGCAAGTCGTTCTTCGACCGGCAGGAGGTGCACGAGGTCCTGGCCGTCCTGCGCGCGCTCGACGACCCCTCCGACCGCCTGAGCCTGGTGGCCGCGCTCCGCTCGTCCTTCTGCGGGGTGAGCGACCGCGACATCGTCGCCTACGCGCTGGCGGGCGGGGGCCTCTGGATCGGCGGCGAGCCGGGCGGCGAGGCCCCCGAGAGCGCGGCCACCGTCGCCCCCGCCCTCGCCCTGCTCGGGGAGCTGCACCGGCGGCGCACGTCGCTCTCCGTGCCCGCCCTGATCGAGCGCCTCTACGACGAGACGCGCATCCTGGCCGCCCTGACCGGCACGCGGCGGGGAGAGGCGCAGGTCGCGAACCTGGAGAAGGTCGTGGTGCTCGCGCGCAAGGCCTCCGACCTCGGCGTCCTCACGGTACGGGGCTTCATCCGCCTCCTGGAGGAGCGCATTCGGACCGCCCGCGAGGAGCCGGACCTGCCGGTGACGCGCCCGGGCGACCCCGACACCGTGCGCATCCTGTCCATCCACAAGGCCAAGGGGCTGGAGGCGCCGGTGGTCGCGCTCTACGACACCGCCGACGACTACCGCACGCCCGTCGACCTCGTCGCCCAATGGGCGGAGGGCACGATCGCGGTGGGCTTCCGCGAAGGCTGCCAGCCCCCGGGATGGGACGTCCTGTCCGCGAAGGAGAAGGTGCGCTCGAACGCGGAGGCGCGACGGCTGCTCTACGTGGCCTGTACCCGGGCGCGCGACCTGCTCGTGGTCCCCAGGCCCCCCGCGGACGCGCGGGTGGGCGCCTTCTGGAAGGACCTGATCGCGCAGCTCCCGTCGCAATCCGACGCCGACGTCCGCATCGTCCAGGCGGGCGATCCGCCGGCCGCCGAGCGCGAGGAGCGCATCGCCGATCTCCGCGAGCTCGCGGAGGCGGGCGGGGAGGACACCGCCGGTGCACGGTGGGACGCGGCACGCCGTGACCTGGTGGAATCGGCGTCCTACCGGCCGTTCCTGCCCACCTCCGTGACCCGGGCCGCGCTGCGCCAGGCCCCCGCCGCGGTCATCGCGGTCGGGGCCGCCGGCGGCCGCGACTTCGGATCCCTCGTGCATCGGATCCTGGAGTGGGTGCCGCTGGGCGAGCCGGAGCGCGCGCGGGGCATGGCGGAGGCGCTGGCCCCCTCCTTCGGGCTGGATGCCGCCGCCGCCGCGCGGGCGGCCGAGGCCGCCGAGCGCGCGCTCGCGCTGCCCGTGATGCAACGGGCACGAGCGGCCGCGCGCGTCTGGCGCGAGCTGCCCCTGTGGTTCCCGGAGGGCGGGGAGCTGCTGGAGGGCGTGATCGACCTCGTCTTCGAGGAGGATGGCGCGCTGGTGATCGTGGACTACAAGACGGACGGCATCGCCGCCGAGCAGGCGCTGGCCCAGGCCGCGCACCATGCCCCCCAGCTCCAGCTCTACGGCCGCGGGCTGGCCCAGGCGCTGGGACGGCCGGTGCGGGAGCGCCTGGTGCTGTTCACCACCCTCGGCCAGGTCGTGCCGGTGTGACCGTCCTCCACCTCGTCCGTCACGGTAGGGTTGGGCCCTTCGTCTAGAAGATCAGCTTCCCTCCGAGCTGGATCCGCCGCATGGTCGCGCCGGTGGCCAGAGCGGTGACCTGGCCGAACGCGGCCGAGCCGAACGTCGTGTTCGGGTTGGCGAAGTTCGCCCGGTCGAACAGGTTGTAGACCTCCGCGCGGATCTGGAAGCGGACGCCCTTGCCGAGCGGGATGCTCTTCATCAGCGACAGGTCCGTCTGCTTGTAGTCGGGTCCGCGCAGGACGTTCCGCGAGGCGTCGCCGAACGTGAACTGCGCGGGCAGCGCGAAGGCGGACGGGTCGTAGCAGTTGATGAGCTGGCGGCGCGCGGCCGGCGTCGCCGCCCCCGAGTTCGGCTGGCAGTTCAGGTCCGGCGCCGCGCCCACGAGGTCGGGACGCTGCTGGCCGGTGATGCCGATGTTGGCGCGATCGGAGCTGAGGGTGACGTTGGCGGGGACCCCGCTCTGGAGCGTGGTCACGCCGGTGATCTGCCAGCCGGAGACGACATACTTCAGGAAACCGTTGGACGAGCTCTTGAAGAACGGCGGCTCGTAGATCCAGGCCACCACGAAGCGGTGCGGGACGTCCCAGTTCGCGGGGCCGTAGTCCTTCTGGATGTCGTAGTTGTCCATGGTCTGGCCGCCGCCGTTGGAGTGCGTGGCCATATCGCGCGTGCGCGACCAGGTGTAGTGCATGTCGGCCTGCAAGCCGTGGCTCATCCGCTTGTGCAGGATCAGGCTGACCGCGTCGTAGTCGGCGCGCAGGTCGTTGGCGATGATGCGGCGGGAGCGGAACTTCTGGCTGGGCCGCCGCGGGTCCACCGCGCCCGCGCCCGGGGTGGGCGTGTTGTTGAAGAAGCTGCGGTCGAGGTGGATGGTGTCGGAGCCCACGTATTGCAGGGTCAGGGCGACGTCGCGCCACAGCTCGCGCTGGACGTCGAAGCTCCACTGGGTCTTGCGCGCGCTGGGCAGCTCGCGGGTCGGCGAGATCATGTCGGGCCGGGGGAGGGCGGCGAGCTGGCCGGTCGGGTTCGAGAACGACAGCGTCGGGTTCGCGGGGTCCGAGGTGTAGGTCGTGACCGGGGCCAGGGGCGGGTTGTTGGTGAGGAACGTGAACGAGTTCATCTGGTTCGGGTTGTAGTAGATGCCGAAGCCGGAGCGCACGACGGTCCTCTCGCCGATGCGGTAGGTGGCGCCCAGGCGCGGGCCGATGTCCGTGTAGTTGCCCTCCGTGAACTCGAACCCCGTGACCGGGTAGCCCGAAAGCGTGGCCGACGGGATGATGGTCTCGAAGTCGGTGTCGAGCATCGAGGCGAACCCCTCGTAGGTCTGGACCGGGGTGTTCATCTCCCAGCGCAACCCGAGGTTCAGGGTGAGGTTCCGCGTCGCCTGCCACACGTCGTTGGCGAAGATCCCGTTGCGCCACTGGCCGACGTGGCCCAGGAGCTGGTCGGTGGCGGGGATGACCGTGCGCGGCAGGCCGAGCATGAAGTCGGCCATCGAGTAGCCGGCGATGTCGCCCGTGAAATCGAACCGGCCGCGCGGGTCGTTGGCGGCGCGCCGCCCCGTGCTGAGCCGCCGCAGGTCGAAGCCGGCGCGGATGGCGTGCGAGCCGTGCGTCCAGGCGACCACGTCCGACACCTGGAAGGTCTTGTCGAACTGGTTCCAGTTGGTGCCGCCCGCCCCCGTCGACGTGAAGTTGCTGACGTTGACGCTCGGGATGCCCGGGTTGCCGAACTGGGTGTCGCCGTTGAAGCCGGGGATGCCGAGTGAGGTGCCCGCGTCCTCGGGTCCGTTCACCGCGAACTGGTTCAGGGTGTCGAAGGTCACCTTGTGGTAGCCGATCTTGAAGTCGTTGAGGAGCGTGTTCGACAGGGTGTGCGTGTAGCCGAAGAGCCAGTTCTGGTTCCGGCGCGGCTGGATCACCGCCGCCACCGGGATCAGCGCGTTGAGCGGGTTCACGCTGTAGCTGTCGTGCCAGTTGTAGCGGAGGCTCAGGCGCACCTTGTTGCCGAGGTTCTGGTCCACGCGGCCGAGGAACTGGTCCACGTTGTCTGAGAACTGGCTCGGGCCCTGGTAGTTGTTCGCGGTGCCCGCGAGGTTGGCCTCCGGGTAGTACTGGAGCATCTGGAGGGAGGTCGGGTCGAGGCGGTTGGCCGGGATGATGTTCCCGGCGAACGGCTGGCCGGTGCGCGGGTCCCGGATCGCCGTCGTGATCTCGGAGAAATCTCCCCGCCGCATCTTGGCGGTGGGCACGGACGCGATCGGGCTCTGGATCGCCTCGCCGCGCACGCCCTCATAGGCCAGCATGAAGAAGGTCTTGTTGTGGCCGTTGTACAGGCCCGGGATCACGATGGGACCGTCCACCTCCGCGCCGAACTGCTTTTGCGACCGCGGGTTCTTGGGCAGCGCCGGGTTGTCGAAGTAGCCGCGGGAGTCGAGCGACTCGTCCTGCTGGAAGTCGAAGACCGAGCCGTGCAGGTTGTTGGTCCCGCTCTTGGTCACCACGTTGACGGCCACGCCGAGGTAGGCGCCGTACTCGGCGGAGGTGCTGCCGGTCTGGACCTGGATCTCCGTCACCGCGTCCGCGATCGGCCTCATGCTCGTGGCCGCCAGCAGGTTCGCGGTGGAGTTGATGCCGTCGAGGGACAGGCTGTTCTGGATCTCGCGCTGGCCGGCCCCGCGGAAGCTCAGGCCGATGTCGCTGTTGAGCCCGCCCAGGACTCCGGGCGTGGTGGCGGCCAGGTTCCAGACGTTGCGTCCGTTGAGCGGCAGGTCCACCACCGCCTTCGCGTTGATGGTGGCGGAGACGGTGGGCCGGTCGGTGTCGATCACCTGCGCCTTGGCCTCGACCGTCACCGCGTCGGTGATCCCGCCGACCTGGAGCGCGGCGTTCGTGCGCACGACCTGGTTCGTCGCCACCTCGACCCCGGTCGCCTTGAACGGGCTGAAGCCGGCCATGGTGGCCGTGATCTCGTATCGGCCCGGCCGGACGAACGGGATGTTGTAGTACCCCTCGTGGTTCGTGGTGGCTTCGTAGGTGTCCTTGGTCCCCTGGTTCACGGCGACGACGTGCGCGCCCGGCAGCACGAGACCGGCGCTGTCCGTCACGCTGCCGACCAGGGCCGTCTGGGACGCGAGCTGCGCCCAGGCCCCGGGCGCGAGAAGCAGCACGATCCCGATCCCCAACGTCAGTTGTCGCCGCATCATTGACCTCTCTTCGTGTTCGCCGACCCTCCGTCAACGAGCCCGCCCATGACGTGGGCGGACCCCCGGACGCGAGCGCCCCCGTGCGCGGCGGGCGCTCGACGATCAAAAGGCCTCACGGCGACGACTTCGGCTGAACGAGTGGGGCCTTCGTACACCCGGCCAGGGTGGGTGTCAAGGAAACGTCGTGCGGGCGGCGGAGGTCTAGGAGCGCTCGATCGCGACGAGGAACCTGACCTCGCCCAGCGCGAGGATGTCGGCGTGGGCCAGGTCGCGGCTCCCCTTGAGCTTGAAGCCGTTGACCCGAGTGCCGTTCTGCGCGCCCAGGTCCTCGATGGAGAGGCGGAGACGATCGTCGCTGAGCATGATCGCGACGTGGCGGCGCGACACCGTCGCCTGATCGATGCGGAAGGCGGCGGTGGGCGCGCGACCGACTTCGAACCGGCCGGGCGTGGTCACCGTGAACTGGATGGCGCCGGCGGTGAAGCGCGCCTCCGCGATCGGGCGCGGCGCCGGCGCGGGCGCCGGTGTCGCATCCGGGGTCGGCGCCGGATTCGCCGCCGCCGCGAGCGTCGGCTTGTCCGGGGCGGGCGCCGGCACGACCGGCGGTTTCGGTAGCGCCGGGACGACGGTCGTCTTCTTCGCCGGGGGCGGGACCGGCGTCAGGGCGCTCGCGCGCACGAGCGGCGGCTTCGCGCCGGGGGCCGCCTTGACCTCCGCTTCCGGTTTCCGGACGGCCTGGGCGGCCGCGATGGCCGCGAGCTCCTGGGAGTCCCACTGGAAGCGCGTCTTCCATTCCTTCGAGAACCGCGTGGCCCCTTCCTTCGCCGGCTCCCCCACGCGGTAGGCGCCCGAGCCCATCACATCGCCCTGCTCGATCACCACCTTGAAACGGGCTTCGCCCGCGAGGTCGAGGGTGTCGCCGTCCCGCAGGACGGCCGTCCGCACGCGGCTGCCGTTGACGAAGCTGCCGTTCGAGGAGGCGAGGTCCTCGAGCAGGAGCTGGTCGGACGAGCGCTCGACGCGGGCGTGCACCTTCGACACCGGGTTCCCGTCCACGACCACGTTGCAGGCGGCCGAGCGGCCGAGCGTGATCTCGCCGACGGCGATCTCGTGCACGACGCCGTCTTCGCCCACCAGCGCCGCCCGCACGATGCCCTTGCGCACGGCGGGCGCGGCCTTCGCGCTGCGCAGGAGGACGATGATGTCGGCGCGGCGCCCCAGGCTGATGACGTCGAGGTGCTGGAGCTTCTCCCGCCGGATCCTCACGCCGTTGACGAAGGTGCCGTTCGTGCTCCCCAGGTCCTTCACCCACCAGCCCTTGCCGTCCCACTCGATGCGCGCGTGCCCGCGCGAGACCCCTTCGGACTCGATCGGGACGCCCGCCGTCTCGTCCCGCCCGAGCAGGGCCCCCGCCCCTCCCACCTCGAAGCGCAGCGGACGCCCCTTCTCGAGCCGCGTGCGCAGCTCCGCGTTCACCGGCGGCGGCGGGATCTCCACCGTCACCGCCTTGTCCGGGCCCGCCTTGGCCGCCGCGGGCGGCGGCGCCTTCTTCTCGCCCGCCATCACGGCACCGCCCGGGGATGGAAGCGATGACACTCGCGACAGTCCGGGCTGGCCTGGAACGAGCGATGGCACTCGCGACAGCTCTGGATGCCCTTGAAGTTGATGTCCGCCGACCGCGCGCTCTTCTCGATGCCGGCGTGGCACTTCGTGCAGTCCGCCTGGAGGAGGTGCGGCTCGTGGACGAAGGCGGCCCGGACGAGCACCGGACGGGCGGCGCGGACGGGGGCCAGCAGGCCCCCGGCCAGCAGGTGGCACTTCGTGCAGGAGGCGGCCAGGACCTCCGCCGTCTGGCGGCGCCGCTGCCGGTCCTCGTCCGCCAGCGGGGAGGCGCCCGGCGTCGCCAGCGCGGCGAGCGCGGCGAGCTGCGCGCGCGCCTCCGCCAGCGCGCGCTGGAGGTCGCGGCGGTCGGCGTCGAGCAGGGCCGCGCGCGGCGGCGCCACTCCCTGGTCCCGCAGGCGCTGCTCGTCGCGCAAGCGCTCGAGCGCGGCCTGGCGCTGGTCGCGCACGCGCGCGAGGAGCTCGGCCGAGCTCTCCCCCGGGACCAGCGCCACCACCCGGCGTCGCAGGTCCTCCGCGCGCGCCTTCAGCCCGGGATCGGCGGCTTCCACGGCGTCCAGCAGACCCAGGACCTCCTGCCGGCGCGCCTCGAAGTCCGTCGCGGGCAGGGGAGCCGATCCCGTGCCGCCGCCGGCTGCCCCCTCGCGAATCCGGGCGACCTGTGCCGCGCCCGCGGAGTCGCCGGCCGCGCGCAGGCCCGCCTCCACCTCCTCCAGCCGCGCGGCGCCGGAGGCGGCATCGCCCGCGCCGCCGAGCGCGGCCAGGCGCTGGCCCGCGCCCTGGGCTTCGCGGGAGAGGGCGGCCGCCCGCAGGTCCAGGCCGGCGCGGTCGAGGGCGGCGAACGGCGTGGCCGCGGCGAGGCGGCGGTCGAGGGACGCGATCCGCGCCAAGAGCCGCGCCCGCTCCGCGGCCACGAGCTCGGGATCGGTCTCCGCGCGCAGCTTCGCGAGGTTGAAGGTCACCCAGGGATCGCGATGCCGGACGAAGGGACGCGCGATCTTCCCGCGGCTGGTCTCGAAGTCGGCGGCGGTCAGGCTGGCCGGGCTGATGCCCCGCGCGCGCAGGCCGTCGAGGTCCACCACGTCCGTGAGGGGGACGGGATCGACCGCGCCCACCGAGCCCTGCTTGGAGTGGCAGCTCGCGCAGTGCTGGTCGAAGGCGAGGGGCTCGAAGTCACGCCCCAGGCGGCTCTTGACGTGGCAGCTCCCGCAGGTCTGCGCCACCGAGGACACGCCCTGCTGCTTGATCACCTCCTCGATGTGCTTCTGATGGCCGAACTTCAGGCCGGGGGCCTCGGCGGTGGCCGCGCGCAGGACGGCCACCTCGGGATGGCGCTCGAGCCCTCCGAAGTGGCACTCCGCGCACTGCAGGTCCCCGACCGCGCTCAGCGGCTGGCGCCGCCCGCGGTGCTCGACGTGGCAGCGCGCGCAGGCGATGTCGGGAGCGGCCGCGGCCTTGCGCGGGTCGCCGCTGCCGAAGAGCACGTGGGCGGCGGCGGTGAGCCGTCCGGCCGAGGAGGGGTCGTGGCAGCGCTGGCAGCGCACGTTGGACACGCCCTTCCCCGTGGTGTGGCACTGCTCGCAGCTGGCGTCGATGGACGCGTGGCCGGCGGTGAGGGAGCCGGGCGAGAGCGTGCCGCGCGCGCCGATGAGGTGGGCGCCGACGAGGAGGACGGCCAGCGCGGCCGCGGCCAGCGCCGCCGGCAGCATGTACTGCCACCGTCGCCGCAACGGCGGATGGTGCTCGGAGCGGGTGGGCGTGCCCCAGGTCGGCTTCCGCGGCATCAGTACAGGGCCCAGGCCAGCACGTGCACCACGACCAGGGCCATGAGAACCGCCGCCGGCGGCACGTGCAGGATCAGCCAGCTCCGGAGGATCCCCTGCAGGCTGTAGTGGACGTCGAGGTCCATCTTCTCCATCCGGATCATCGACAGGTCGTTGACGACGTCCTTCTCCGCCGGGTCCACGAACGAGCTCATGCGCCGGAACGGCTCCAGGGCCCGCTCACGGCCGGCGCGCACGTCGAGCAGGTAGGCCCAGGAGGGCTCGATGGTGGCCAGGCGTGTCCGCACCTCCGTGAGGTAGAAGCGCTCGAGCACCTCGCTCGCGTTCGCCATCAAGGCGTCCGCCTCCTGCAGGAGGTGCTCGACGAGGGCGGGGATCCGCTCGTACAGGGCCTCGACCCTCAGCCCCTCCGCCATCACCGACGGCAGCCACTTCTGCAGCCACACCCCGACGATCCCGCTCGCCGTCGTCCAGGCGGACAGGAGCAGCAGGGCCCAGCCCATCGCGCCCCCGGGGAGGTGGAACCCGGCGTGGATGAGCACGGCCAGGAAGGCCAGCGCGCCCAGGTAGACGTGCGCCTGGAGCCAGCGCTGGGCGTTGCCGAGCGGACGCGCGCGCGAGCGCCGCCACGGGTAGGCCATCTCGAACACGAAGGCGAGCGCGGCCGCGATCCCGAAGGCGAGGCCCAGCCCGCGCTTGGGGCTCCAGGGCGTGAGCCAGGCCCCGGCCGCCCAGGCCGTGAGCATGGTGAGGCCCGCCCCCGACGCAATCACGAGGTTGCGCGGCTGTTTCGGCCGGAGGGCGCCTGCGAATCCTATGGCCGCCTCACGTGAGGGTGGACGTCACGCGGTCCAGGTCCTTGAAGGAGATCCGGACCGCCGATCCGTGCGGACACATCTGTACGCAGGCCGGCCCCTGGGGCCGGGTCAGGCACAGGTCGCACTTGGTCGCGACCTCGACCGGCTTGCCGTCCGGCCGCTTCTCGTCCTTCTCGACCATCGTGATGTTGCCCCAGGGACACCGGTTCGCGCAGTTGGAGCAGCCGATGCACGTGGGCGGGTCGATCGTCACCTCGAGGGTGCCGACCTCGCGCGTGATGGCCCCCGTCGGGCAGTCGATCATGCAGACCGGATCCGTGCACTGATAGCAGGCGGTCGGGATCAGCCAGCGGCGGTACTTCTGCCCTTCGCGCAGGAAGCGCGGCTCGCCGCCGTGCGCGTCCGCGCACCCGCGCACGCACTCGTCGCAGCGCGTGCAGGTGGAGAGGTCGATCAGGAGCACGCTCTCGCCGTGGATGAGGCCGGTCTCCATGGCCATCTGGACGTACTCGGACGAGATGGGCAGGCGGCGCACCGCTCCCCGCGACTTGAGGCGCCGGACCGCCACCGTCCACAGCTCGTCCTCCACGTCCGGGTAGGCGGCGGTGACGGCCCGGAACATGTCGCGCGAGAGCTTCACGACCTCGACGTGCTCGAGGGCCTGCAGGGTGAACGGCCAGGGGTCGTCGAGCAGGAGCGCGGACTCGCCCGCGAAGTCCCCCTTGCGCAGGTAGGTGAGAGCGAGGTCGGAGGCTCCCGCGCGCACCGACACCTTCACGTAGCCGCCGATCACGAGGAGGAAGGCGTCCGCGGGCGTCCCCTCCTCCACGATCACCTGCCCGGGCTCGAAGGAGACGAGGTCGACCCGCCGCTTGACGTCCTCCAGGAAGGCGTCGTCCATCTTCGAGAAGAGCGGCACCATCCGGAGCTGCCGGGCCAGGATGCGCTCGCGGTAGCGCTCCTCCATGCTCTTCTTGAAGTCCTTGGAGGAGGCCAGCAGCATGCGCAGCCCGGGGAGACGGATCTGGAGCAGGGTCAGGGGGGAGGCCGCGCGCACGGTGGCGGACACGGGATAGCGCGAGAGGGCGCCGATCTCGCCGAAGATCTCGCCCGGGCCCAGCGTCCGGTTGCCCTGCACGACCTCCGGAGGCAGCGCGGTCAGGATGACGGTGCCGCCCAGGCCGGCCGAGCGGCGGCCGATCAAGGGCACGAGGTCGGGCCGCGCGTTCGGGTTCTGGGCGGCGGGCACGTGGGCGCCCCCGCGCGTCTGGGGAAACACGGGGCTCGACCCGGTGAGGACGACCTCGACCGCCCCCTCCACGACGAAGTAGGCGGAGTCGCTGTACTCGCCCTCGCGCAGCACGACGTCGCCCGCCTCGTACTTCACGAGATGGATGTAGCGGCGCACCTTCTCGATGACCTTCAGCCGGGCCTTCTCCGGTATGCCCGCGAAGAGGGACTGCTGCGCGAGCAGGTCGGCCTCCGCCGGCACCATGAGCTCGAGGCGCCGCTCGTAGCGCTGGCGCAGCGACGCGCGATCGACCTCGGGGCTCATGGCCGGCGCAGCGCCTCCAGGGCCAGGGCCAGAGCCTCGTCCTGGAGCCGCAATAGCTCGCCGTCCGTGCCCTTGAACTCGCGCGGGGTGGTCGCGGGCGGGAGCGCGGGCGCGCGCGCCCCCTGGCGCAGGGCCCGGGCGAGGGCGAGGGCGGCCCCGCCCCTGGCCTCCGCCACGCGCGCGGTGACGGAGCGCGGCCCATTGGCCGGGGGCGGCGGCGGCGGCGAGGCGAGCGCGGGAGCCTCGGTGGCAACCATGGCCGGAGTCACGGGCAGATCCTCCGCCAGCGACGGCGCGGCACGCGGCGCCGGGCGCGCCGGACGCGTGGTGACGGACACGGACGGACGGCCGGACGCCGCGGGGGGAGGACCTTCGGCCGCATCGGGTACGTAGTCGTCGGGCAGCGCGCGGATCGGCTGGTTCCAGTCCCACGGCGCGCTCGCCGCTCCGCCGCCGCTGGGCCGTGCGGGAACGCTCGTGCTCGATCCCGCCAGGCTTGCGGCTGCGCTGCCGCCCTTGCCCGTGGCCGCGGCCGTGCCCGTCCCCACGGCGGCCCCCGCCCGTGCCGCCGGCCCCATGGCGGCCTTCCCCGCCGCCGTGACCGCGGCGAAATCGTAAGTGGTCGCCCAGTGCACGATCTTGCCGAGCCCGGCCCCGACGTCGAAGTCCGCGCCCGAGGGATGGCCGGCGGCCACGAGCCGCTTGTCCGTCGTGAGATGGCAGGCCACGCAGGCCTTGGCGATCGCGGGCGGCTTGGACCTCAGGTCGCGCAGCCCGAGGCTCACCGCCTTGGCATACGAGCCCTTCACCTGGTGCGGCTCGAGGTAGGCGGTGGCCGGACCGTGGCAGCTCTCGCAGGAGACGCCGGCGCTCGCGTCGCCGCGGAACACCGTGCTGTGGCAGGTCACGCACGCGCCCTTGACGTCGTACGGATCCGCGAGCCCGATCGCCTTGGCGTAGGCGGCGGACTTGGGAGCTTCGAGCTGCTTGCGCGTGTTGTAGTGCGCCTTGTCCTTGTAGAGAGCGGGCTCTTCGCGCTGCCAGCGCGTGGCCTGGCGGTCGTGGTCGTGGCAGGTGGTGCACTTGGTGGGGCCGACCACCGTCTGCCCGCGCGCGGGAGACGCCCGCGAGGCGATCACGGCGCCGGCGAGGGCGGCGACGAGCCAGCGAGGACGCCGTGAGATGGGGACCCACGACATGGGGACGGCGGGACTGTGTGCGAACCAAGCGGCGGTGTCAACTCGCGGGGCGAGCCGGCTCACCATCCCCTGTTTGACGGCCCGCGGAAAGAACGGCTAGAGTCCGCCTCGCAAGCCACAGGCCGCACGGAGGCTCCCATCCCCCCACCGAATCGTTTCCTTGCGCACCGGCGCCGGGTCCTGGTGATGGCCGGCCTGGTCGTCCTGCTCGTGACGCGCGCCGGCGCCCTGCGCGGCGCCGACGAGACGCTCACCGCGGACGAGGTGGCGCGGATCCTCACGCAGGCGGCGGCGGGAGCGGCCGCGGTCGGGCTCCCGTCGAGCATCGTCGTGGTCGACGCCGAAGGGCGTCCGCTCGGCGTGCTGCGCATGGACGGGGCGCCCGCCACCACGCGCTTCGAGCCGGTGGAAGGTGCGAGCGGGCTCGGGCTCGCCTCCGTCGACGCCGGCATCGCCGCCTTCGCCAAGGCGGCCACGGGCGCGCTGCTCTCCAGCGGCGGCAACGCGTTCTCGACGCGCACGGCCAGCTTCATCGTCCAGGAGCACTTCCCGCCCGGCATCGACTTCACGGCCGGGGGCCCGCTCTTCGGCGTGCAGTTCTCCAGCCTGCGCTGCAGCGACGTCAACGCGGTCTCGCCCCTGGGCCTCGCCGCCGACCCCGGGGGCTTCCCGCTCTACAAGAACGGCCGGGTGGTCGGCGGCGTCGGGGTCGAGGGCGACGGCGCCTACTCGCTCGACCGGCGGCCCGACCTCGTGGACGTCGCGCGCGAGGAGCAGGCCGCGCTGGCCGGCCAGCGCGGCTTCGCACCCCCCGACCTCATCCGCGGCGACCAGATCCTGGCCGACGGGATCCGTCTCGCGTACGCGGACAGCGAGGCGGCGGGCGCGGGCGCGCCGCGTCCCGGGCTGATCGCCGACGGGCCGCGGGCGGGCGGACCCTCGCCGCGCGTCGACACCACGCTCGGCGGAGTGGCCGGACAGGCGGACCCGCGCTATCCCACGCGCGCGGGCCAGGTCCTCACCGCCGCCGACGTGAGCGTGGTCCTCACCCAGGCCGCGCAGCAGGCCCCGCGCACCCGCGCCGCCATCCGGCAGCCGCTGGGCAGCAGCGCACGGGTGTCGATCGCGGTCGTGGACCTGGACGGCGCCGTGCTGGGGTTCTTCCAGAACGTGGACGCGCCCCGCTTCGGCATCGACGTCGCGGTGCAGAAGGCCCGCACCGCCAACTTCTTCTCGAGCGCGGACGCGGGGACGGTGCTGGGCCGCCTGGGCCTCGGGCGCTACCTGCGCGACGGCCTCCCTCTCGACGGCACCGTGGCCTTCACGTCACGCGCGGTCGGCTTCCTGGCCCAGCCCTTCTTTCCTCCGGGGATCCCGCAGACGAGCGAAGGCACCTTCTCGCTGCCGATCGGGACCTGGAGCGTGTTCAACACCGGCCTCCAGCTCGACCTCGTGCAGGCGGGACTGCTCACGTCGTCGTGCGTCGCCGGCGAGCCGCGGCTGCGCAACGGCATCACGATCTTTCCCGGAGGCGTGCCCCTCTACAAGGGCGGCCGGCTCGCGGGCGCCGTCGGGATCAGCGGCGACGGGGTGGACCAGGACGACCTCATTGCGCTGGCGGGCTCGGCCGGTTTCGAGGCCCCCGCCGAGCGGCGATCCGATCAGCTCATGGTGCGCGGCGTGCGCCTGCCGTACGTGAAGCTGCCGCGCCACCCGGAGCTCTGAGCCCGTGCCGCGCGCCCTCCGCTCGCTGTGTGCCGCCGTCGCCGCCCTGGCCGTCCTGGCCGTGGCCACGGGTGCGCGCGCGGACGACCTCCTCGTCCTCAAGGACGGCCGGCGCATCGCCGTCCGGCGCCTGGCTCGGCGGGACGGGCAGGTCCTGCTCGAGACCACGCGCGGCGAGCGGTTCGCGGTTCCGGAGGACCAGGTCGTCTCGCCGCCCCTGGACTCGATACCGATGGCGGAGGCGCCGTCCGCCACCGCCACCACCGAGCAGCTCCTCGTCCTGAAGGACGGCCGCCGCATTCCCGTCCGGCGGCTCGGACGCCGCGACGGGACGGTCCTCTTCGAGACCATGCGCGGGGAGACCTTCTCGGTGCGCGAGGACCAGGTGGCTTCGCCGCCGGTGGCCTCGATCCCGGTGGTGGGGGGCGCCGCACCCGCCAGCGACGTCCGCGAGCAGACGCTCGTGCTGAAGGACGGCCGGCGGATCCAGGTCCTGCGGCTGGCACGGCGCGGCGGGCTCGTCCTGTTCCAGACGACGCGGGGCGAGGCCTTCTCCGCGCCCGAGGACCAGGTGGTGTCGCCGCCGCTCGACACGATCCCGTCCCTGGACGCGGCCACTCCGGTGCCGATGCCCGTCCCCATGCCGAGCCCGGCCCCGGAGCCGGCACCCGAGGCCACGCCCGCACCCACCGCGACGCCCGCGCCACCGGTGCCCGGCCGGCCCGCCGAGCCCGACTTCGTGCCGGTGAGGACGCGCTGGGACCTGCCCTTCCCGTCCGATCCGCGCTGGCCGCGTGGACGGCCCCTCGACCCCTACAACCAGAACGTCCTCAAGGGCGACCGCCCCATCGCGGGCGAGTCCCTGTTCCTCGTCCTCACCGGCGTGCTGGAGTCGCCCTTCGAGGTGCGCAACCTGCCCGCCGGCAGCGGCGTGAGCGCGGAGCGCGCGGGCAGCCAGGAGTTCTTCGGCCAGTACGGCCAGCTCTTCACCTCGCCGCGGGCCAGCGTCTCCGCCGAGCTGTTCAAGGGCCAGACCGCCTTCCGGCCCAAGACGTTCGCCCTGAAGGTCACCGGCGCGTTCAATCTCTCCTACCTGCGCGCGGACGAGCGCAACGCCGTGCACATCGATCCGCGGGAGGGGCGGACGCGCCGCCGCACGGACGCCGCCCTCGAGGAGGCGTTCGCGGAGGCCAAGCTCGCCGACCTTTCTCCGAACTTCGACGTGCTGTCGGTTCGGGCGGGCATCCAGCCCTTCGTCTCCGATTTCCGCGGCCTCGTCTTCAGCGACACGAACCTGGGCGCGCGCCTGTTCGGCAACGCCTCGAGCAACCGCTGGCAGTACAACCTGGCCGCCTTCTCCCTGCTCGAGAAGGACACCAACTCCGACCTCAACACGTTCGAGAGCCGCCACCAGCGCGTGTACGTGGCCAACGTCTACCACCAGGACACCTTCACCCACGGCTACACGCTGCAGGCCAGCTACCACCGCAGCGAGGACCGTGCCTCCGACGAGTTCCACTACGACCAGAACGGCTTCCTCGTGAGGCCCGCCCGCATCGGGACGCCGCGCCTGCACGACCTCACCGCGAATTACCTCGGCTTCGCGGGCGACGGGCACCTCGGCCGCCTCAACGTCTCCCACGCCGCCTACTACGCCTTCGGCACCGACGAGGACCATCCGCTGGGCGGCCACCAGGACATCCGCGCGGGGATGGCCGCGCTCGAGGCCTCGATCGACCGGGACTGGACGCGCTGGAAGGCGACCGTCTTCTACGCCAGCGGCGACGACGACCCGACGGACGGCACCGCGCGCGGCTTCGACTCGATCTACGACTCGAGCAACTTCGCGGGCGGCCCGTTCAGCTTCTGGGTCCGCTCCGGGATCGCGCTCACGCAGACGGCGGTGCTGCTCAAGGCGCCGGGCAGCCTCCTGCCCGACCTGCGCGCGAGCAAGTTCGAGGGCCAGGCGAGCTTCGTGAACCCCGGCCTGCTGCTGGCGGGGATCGGCCTCGACGCCGACCTCACGCCGAAGCTGCGCGGGATCGTCAACGCGAACTACCTGCGCTTCGACAAGACGGAAACCCTCGACCTGCTGCTGTTCCAGCCCGGCCTCCGCAAGTCGATCGGGATCGACCTGGGCGCGGGTGTCGTCTATCGTCCGTGGCTGAGCGAGAACGTGGTGATCACCGCCGGCGTCACCGGGCTGCTTCCGGGCGCCGCCTTCGAGGACCTGTACACCTCGACCTGCGCCACCGGCGCCTGCGGGTCCGGGAGCAAGAAGCTGTTCAACGCGTTCGCGGTCGTGAAGCTGACCTACTGAGGGAGGGACCTCTCCTCATGGCGGACCGACTGACCCCACGATCGACGGCGCTGCTGGCCGCCGCCCTGGGCGCGGCGGCGGCGGTGGCTCTCGTGCGCCCCGGCCTCGCCCAGTCGCCGGCCGGCCTCTCGTCGCAGAGCCCGGAGCAGGCGGAGGCCAAGAGCGCCGGCTGCCTGACCTGCCACACGAAGACGGACCAGAAGACGATGCACGTCTCGACCTCGGTGCGCCTGGGCTGCACCGATTGCCACGGCGGCGATCCTGGGGTGAAGGTGGCCGGGACGCCGGGCTCCGCGGAGTACCGGCAGGCGATGGAGCGCGCGCACGTGCTGCCCGCGAACCGCGAGGTCTGGAAGACCTCCGCCAACCCGGAGCGCGCCTACACCGCGATCCTCGACGAGGACCTCGCCTTCGTCCGCTTCGTGAACCCGGGCGACTTGCGCGCGGCGCCCCAGTCGTGCGGTCCCTGCCATGCGAGCGAGGTGAAGGCGGTCTCCAAGAGCCTGATGACGCACGGCGCGATGCTCTACGGGGCCGCCCTCTACAACAACGGCGTCCTGCCCGGCAAGGACCCGGTCCTGGCCGAGAGCTACGGGCCGGACGGCCAGCCGCGCATCGTGAAGACGATCCCGCCGCCCACCGCGGAAGAGACGATGAAGAAGGGCGTGCTGGAGGCGCTCTTCCCGCTCGTGCGCTGGGAGCTCGGCATGCCCGGCAATCCCTTCCGGGTGTTCGAGCGGGGCGGCCGCCGGCGGCTCGAGATCGGGCTGCCCGATCCCTTCGAGGAGCCGGGCAAGCCGGACAAGGGCCTCTCCCCGCGCGGGTTCGGGACCCTCAACCGCACGGACCCCATCATCCTCGGCGCGCAGAAGACGCGGCTGCTCGACCCCCTCCTGTCGATGCTGGGGACGAACGACCACCCGGGCGACTTCCGGTCCAGTGGCTGCACCGCCTGCCACGTCGTCTACGCGAACGACCGCTCGCCCGCGAACAGCGGGCCCTACGCGAAGTTCGGCAACCGGGGCCTCACCCAGTCCGCGGACGCCACGATCCCGCGCGACGAGCCCGGCCATCCCCTCCAGCACGCCTTCACGCGCGCGATCCCGTCCAGCCAGTGCATGACCTGTCACATGCACCCCGGCACCAGCATGGTCGCGACCTACATGGGCTACACCTGGTGGGACAACGAGGCGGACGGCCAGCTCATGTACCCGAAGGAGCCGAAGACGCTCTCGGCGTCCGACCGCGCGGCGATCGAGCAGGCCAACCCCGAGGGCTCCGCCCTCAAGGGGCTCTGGTCCGACCGCAACTTCCTCTCCGAGGTCTCCTCGCTGAACGACAAGGCGAAGACCGCGCAGTTCGCGGACTTCCACGGCCACGGCTGGGTCTTCCGGGCCGTGTACAAGCGCGATCGCGAGGGCCGCCTCCTCGACCCCGCGGGCCAGCCGGTGGAGGAGAGCGACGCCGACAAGTTCAAGAAGGCGGTCCACCTGAAGGACATCCACCTCGAGAAGGGGATGCACTGCGTGGACTGCCACTTCAAGCAGGACGTCCACGGCAACGGCAAGCTCTACGGCGAGCCGCGGGCCTCCGTCGAGATCGACTGCATCGATTGCCATGGGACGATCGCGGGCCCGGCGTCGCTCACGACGTCCGGACCGGCGTCGAGCGGGACCGACCTGACCTCGCTGAGCACGCCCTGGGGCCAGCCCCGCTTCACCAGCCGCCGCGGCCGGATCACGCAGCGCTCGATGGTGACCGAGGACCTGGAGTGGGAAGTCCCGCAGGTGGTGGACGCGGTCACTCCGGGCAACCCGCGCTACAGCGAGGCGGCGCGCCTGGCCAAGACCGTGCAGACGGACGGCACGACCTGGGGCGACGCGCGCGCGGACGGGAAGAAGCTCGCGCACGCCAACGACAAGATGAGCTGCTTCGCCTGCCACTCCTCGTGGACGACGAGCTGCTTCGGCTGCCACCTCTCGATGAAGGCCAACCAGCGCAAGCCCAACCTCCACAACGAGGGCGGGCTGAGCCGCAACTGGACCTCGTACAACTTCCAGACCCTGCGCGACGACATCTACTTCCTGGCCAAGGACGGGACGGTCAGCGGGAACCGCATCTCTCCCGCGCGGTCGGCCTGCGCGGTGGTCGTCTCCTCCCAGAACCAGAGCCGCGAGTGGCTCTACTCCCAGCAGCAGACGACGTCGGCGGGGGGCTTCAGCGGGACCGCCTTCTCGACCTACGTGCCCCACACCGTGCGGGCCAAGGAGACGCGCGGCTGCACCGACTGCCACCTCGCGCGCTCCGGCGACAACAACGCCTGGATGGCCTCCCTCCTCATGCAGGGCACCGGCCTGATGAACTTCATCGGCCGTTACGCCTACGTGGGCGAGGAGAGCCACGGCTTCGAGGCGGTCGCGGTCACCGAGCGCGACGAGCCCCAGGCCGTCATCGGCAGCTCGCTGCATGCCCTGGCCTACCCGCCCGAGTACAAGGCGCACCAGGCGGGGGGGGCGCGGCTCAAGGAGGCCTACCACCACGGCGGTGACGTCCGCTCGCTCCAGCTCCGCGGCGAATACCTCTTCGCCGCCGGCGGCGGCGGCCTCCGCATCTACGACGTGGCCCAGGTGGACCAGAAGGGCTTCAGCGAGCGGCTGGTGAGCGCGCCGGTGTCGCCGCTGGGCCAGCGCCTCTACGTGAAGACGAAGGACGCCACGTCGGTTGCCCTGCCGTCGACCACCACCGTCGATCCCGAGCGCGCGGTGCTCCCGCAGAACCAGGAGCAGAAGGTCCATCCCCTCTACGACTACGCGTTCGTCACGGACCGGGTGGAGGGGCTCGTCGTGGTGGGCCCGCTGCACACGCTGATCAACGGCAACCCCGGCGACAACTTCGTGAAGCGCGCGGCCACCTTCAACCCGGACGGCGCGCTCAGCGGCGCGACCTCCGCCGCCCTCGCGGGCACCACCGCGTTCGTGACCACGCCGCGCGGCCTCGTCGTGGTCGACCTCGACGATCCTCTCCATCCGCGCGTGATCGGCCAGGCCGGCGCGCCCCTGCGCGAGCCGCACGCCGTGGCCGTCCAGTTCCGCTACGCGTTCGTGCTCGACGCCGAGGGCCTGAAGGTCGTGGACGTCACCACTCCGGACAAGCCGCGGGTCGTGGAAGGGGCCAGCGTGCCCTTGGCGCACGCTCACGGCCTGTACCTGGGGCGGACGTACGCCTACGTCGCCGCGGGCGAGCAGGGCCTCGCCATCGTAGACATCAAG